>JANQJX010000030.1 GCA_028281425.1 Simkania sp. | reverse complement strand
TTATCTTAAAGTTGCAGTCCATACGACAAATCATTGGGCCCAATTTTTTGCAAGCCTTGACCATGCGTCTCTCAATTTACGCTCTTTTAAAGAAAAGGGAGCAAAGGATTTAAATCTTCATGTCCATAAAAAGGTTTCCAATATGATAAAAACCAAAGTTGGAGTCTATCTATCTGGAAATTTCTACTTCACCTACTCCTGTTTGACTCCCTATCTCTCTTTGAATTGGGTCAATAAAATTCCTTTAAGCAGTAGCAATTATCGCTCCAGCTTTGTTGAGTGTGGCTCAGAGGTTTTTACGGTGAATACCACAACCCAGCATGTGAGTCAGTTTGCTCCTGAAGCAGGAATCAAAATCTCCTCTTCCAAAGGCATTTCTCTTCTTGTCAATGGAAGTGCTGAAATTGGTGGCAGAGTCAAAAGCTATCTTGCGTCAATGGCAGTTGGCTGGATTTTTTAAGGATTGAAAAGAGTGAAGTCAAAATTCATTTTCTGATTGGTTTGAAGAGGGGAAACTTGATTTCCTGCAGCCCAGATAATATTTTTGGCAGATTATGTGCAATTTCGGCAATAGCCCCTGCCATTTCGTCCCCTGTTGGGCCAGCTCCAATGATGACGAAATTTAAAAATTGCTCTGCTTCTTGGGCAAGGACTGAGCAACATTTCACAAAACATGTCCCGTAAGAGGAGCTAAAACTCCTTTATTAATAGCCAAAGCATTTGCGGTTACTCGGAAAAAAAATGACGAAAGCACTTTATAATTCCAAGGCTTGCTCAATCGAGAAAAGACTCTGTTAGAGGGAGCACCTTTAGGACACGTCACTTCGCAAAGAGAAAACATCGCACTGTCTAAAACAATCAAAGAGGGAATAGAATAGTGACTTGGAATTGACATCCTCCTCTCCGTAAACGAAGAGGAGGATGTCAAGCAGCTCTAATCCGCATTTCGCATGCCCAATCTAGAAAAATTCACGTGCTCTGTTTTGCTCACACATCCAATCAATTTTTTTGGGTTAGCTTGCAAACCTATCCATTCGAAAATTTCTTCAGTCTCAAAAAACATTCGTGCATCCCTTTTCGAAAGAGTTCATGAGAAATGCGGACTAGATTCTGAGCAGCTTTTTTTTTCTAAAAGGGCTTGAGTTTTAGGTTCAAATAAAATAGATAAAGATCTAACCTAGATGAAGAAAATAAAATAAGCGGTAGAAAGAGGTTTTTATGGCTCAAACTTCAAAAACATTTGAAAAAGGAGAATATAGTATATCGGTGATGGGGAAAAATATTGAAATCACCAATTCTATACGCGATTACATTGAAGAAAAAATTCATAAGATTGAAAGAATTACAAGCCATATTATTGAATGCAATGTGAAACTTGATGTTCAAAAACTCAACCATAAAGTGGATATTCTCATCAAATTTTCCCATTTTCGGGTGAAAGTGGGGGCAGTGACTGAAAATATGTACTCAGCAATTGATAAAGCCTTTGAAAGACTTTATGCCAAGATGCGAAAGTGGAAAAGTCGCATTCAGGATCACCATGCTCGCAGCAGTAGTGTGACCGAAGTTGAGGTCAATATTTTAGAATATGCAAAAGATGAGATAGAAGAAATCAACTCGGAGATTATCGAAAAAAATAATGAGGTTTTGGAAGAGAAGTATAAGCTTCCCAAGGTGCTTAAGAAGAAAAAAAGACCTCTTAAGCAGCTCACATTGGATGAAGCAGTGATGAAAATGGAACTTTCTGATGATCATTTTATGATTTATCGCTCTGAGGAAGAGCAAAGACTCAAAGTGATCTATAGACGTCGTGATAGTAGTTATGGAGTTATTTCCCCAGATTAAAAAAAAGGAAATCTATGATCCAATTCGCCACAAATGGGTCGTGGCTTATCCTGAAGAAATCATCAGGCAAAAGCTGATCTCTTTTTTGGTTGAAGAGCTTTTTTTTCCTATCGCGAGTATTGCTGTTGAGAAACAGTTATCCGAGCTTCTTCCCAAACATTTGAAAAGAACAAAAAGAGTGCGAAGAAGAATGGACCTTCTTTGCTATGAAGAGAGATTTTTTAACCCTCTTCTTTTGATTGAATGTAAGGCAACTTCTTTAAATCGAAAGATGCTTTTGCAAATTTTAGGATACAATACCTATTTAAAAGCACCTTTCATCGCTTTGGTCAACGAGAATGAGCAATTGCTAGGGTGGAAAAAACAAAATCAACTTCAAATCATCAATAGAATTCCTTCCTACTTAGAGTTGTTAGAAATGATTTAGCCAATGAATACAGTTTTCTTAAATCATGTGAAAGAGCTTGAAAAAAAAGATGCTTCCCTTGCTTGTTTACTCCGGCTCCATCAAAAGAAATTTCAACAATCTTTGGGTATAAAAAGTTTTTCTTTTAAGCCAAATGAAAAAAGTGAAGTGGTCTATTGTTATGGATTAGAAGGAGAGGTAGACGAGTTAAAAAAATGGCTTTTTACCCATCCAAAACATCAGTTGATTTTTATAGAAGATCAAATTGGAGCTTTTGCTTGTTTTTTATCTCGAAAAGAGGCAAAAATTTTTGTCCAAAGTCAACAAGTGAAATGGGTTTTACTCACCCCTCCTATTGAAGAAAAAATCAAAAAAGTCATTTGGCCTTATCTTTTTCGTCCTTTTGAACTTTTTATCTCTCCTTCTAAGGAACCCGCTTTTGAGGCTTCTTTTATCGAGCTGAAATGGGGTGCTGAAATGACTGCTTGCCTTTACCGTGATTTGGGAGTGACTTACTTAAAAAATGTATTTTCGAATTTTTTATACGTAAACAATTTTATTTCAGGGGAAAGCCTAAAAAATTGTTTTAAAAATATTCCGGCGATTTTATGTGGTGCTGGACCTTCTTTAGAAAAAAATATTGATGAACTTAAAGAACTTCATGAAAAGGCGCTTATTTTTGGAGGAGGGTCAGCTTTGACAGCTTTAAGTCGAAGAAAAATTGGGATTCATTTTGGTGTAAGTCTTGATCCTTCTCCTCCTAAAGAGCGATTTTTAAGACAAGATTATTTTGAAATTCCCTTTTTTTATCAAAGTCAGCTAAGTCCTCAATTTTTTTCTCTTTTTCAAGGAACAAAAATTTGTTTTGGAGATAGTGGAGGATTTGCTCTTGAAAGGTATCTTATTGATCAATTAGCTCTTAGGCTTCCTTTTTTTGATGCTGGCATGCATGTTGCAACTTTTATGGCTCATATTGCAGCTCATCTAGGGTGTTCTCCTATTATTTTGATTGGAATGGATGGGGGTAAAGCAGAAAAGCAAAATTATATTCAGGGAGTCGAACAGCCCTTTGAAAAGGGGAAAAGAAAAGATCCTCTTTTTGCTGAAGATCGCTTTGGAAACCAAGTTGCAACCCGTTTTGATTTTGTTCTTGGGCATCTTTGGATGAGTCAATTTGCACAACAACATCGGTCAGCTCTTTTTCTCAATGCTACAGAAGGGGGGATTTCTATGAAAGGGATTAAAGAGCTCTCTTTAAAAAGGGTTAAAGAGAAGTATTTACGCTGCCCATTTGACTTAAATGGGCATATTTATCAAACGCTTCTTTGTGCTAAACAAGAGCATATCGACCAAAAGAAGTTAAAGACTCTTTTAGAAAAAATTTATAAGAGTTTAAAAAGATGTTTTCAAAAATCTCTTGATTTGATTGAAACGGTTTTCAAGATGCCTCAAAAGGCCTTTAATAGAAGAGGGTTTGTTTTTTATGATATGGAGATCAAAGAGGAACTCTTTTACCAGAAAGTGCTTTTTCCTCTTTGGGAAGTATGGCGTCATTTTTTGCAAAAAGAGGAAACGATAGAAAAAATGGCGAATCCTCTTTTAGAAAAAAAATTGCAGCAAGTTCTTTTTTTTAAAGAGGTATGTGTCACATATGAAAAGGATGTCTTCAAATGATAAAACAAATTTATTCTTTTGATCGAACACAACTCGTCCTCATCGATGAAGAGTTAGGTCTTGATATCCAACAAAAACACCATCTTCCTTTTTTGCCAATAAAGCTTGTCAATCAAAAGAGCTCTTGCGACTGCATCATCAAAAGCAAAAAAGATGCATGGGGGCATGTTCTTGAAGCTTATTATGAAAAAGAAGGGAAACGTCATGGGCAATGTTGCACTTATGATTCAAATGGCAAAGTAAAATCAGACTGTTTTTACTTAGAAGGAGAACTTTTTGGTCCTTCTCAATTTTATAGTGAAAGAGGGGTCATTCTTTCTAAGACTTGGTTTTATAAGTCTCAAAAAGAAGGCCGAGCAGAAAGGTTTGATCAAGAGGGGAAACTTTTGGCATGTGAACATTTTAAGGGGGGAGTGTTTCACAAAACGCAATGCTATTTTTATAGAGATGGGAAAATGAGATCAAAGTTGATCTATCAAGAAGGGACTCTTCATGGAACAGTGCTTCTTTTTTGGCCTGGAGGGCATAAGAAAAGAGAGATTGTATTTCATAAAGGAAAGCGAAGCGGCTTGGATCGGATTTGGAATGAAGAGGGGATATTGGTTGAAGAGGGGGAGTATGATCAAGGAAACCCTGCTGGGTATCATCGTTCCTATTTATCAGATGGAAGTCTTAAGGAAGAGACGTTTTACCCTGTCAATTCAGGGATTGAAGCCAGATGAAAAGAATGGTTAAAATCTCCCCTTTTTTTGAAAGAAGAGGCGTTTCACTTTTGTGCTAATATTTAAGTTTATTTAAGCAGCCCTAAAGGAAAGGTTTAATGACAAGCAGACTTAGCTGCAAGGAGAGGTTCCCAAAGGACATGGAGTATCTTCTTGAAAAAAGATACACGCAACTTGCCTTTTTTTTGCGTATGGTACATGAAAAGCCTTTTCATTTTTGTGAAGGCAGAGAAAATGGCTATTTAGGAGATTTTTTTCTGCATCGAAGAGGGCAAATTCAAGAGGAAATTCAAACCACTTTTTCAAAGATAGAGCTCAATCGGTTAGAGTTGATTTATTTTTATGGAATTGGCTTGGGCCATTACGCCGAAACTCTTTTAAAGTGGCTTGAAGAAGATAAGAGAAGGGATCTTGTTTTAATAGAAGAGAATGTAGAGGCCTTAAGGCTTTTTCTCTTTTCGCAACGTGCTTTCATACTTTTATCTCATCCTCAAATTCATCTCCGTTTTCTTATCGATCCTACCAAATGGAAACAATTTTTTGAAGAAAGGGCCTATGAATTTCCAATTGAAAATATTGAATTGATTCCCCTTGAATCTTTAAAAAGGAAAAAGTCTCGTCAAATTGCCTCTTTTCGTCTTCATTTAATGCGTCGCACAACGGTGCATCATGCGATTTTTATGGAAGAGAAGTACTATCCTTACTTTTTAAAAAATATGGTTCCTAATTTCTTTCATCTCAAAGATGCTTTTTATCTCAATCGATTTCAAAATGCCTTTCAAAATGTTCCTGCACTGATTTGTGGAGCTGGACCTTCTTTAAAAGATGAATTAGATGAGATTAAGAAAAAAGAGCATCAAGCTTTAATCATAGCAGGAGGATCGGCAATTACAGCGCTCAGTCATAGGCACATTTTGCCTCATTTAGCCATTGCGATTGATCCTAATGAGGAAGAATATAAACGCTTTAGAGCCAACATTGTTTTTGAAGTGCCCCTTCTTTATACGAACCGGCTTTTCTCTAGAGTTTTTGAGACATTTAATGGCCCCTTAGGCTATGTAAGAGCGGTTTCAGGAGGGCCTGTTGAGAGTTGGATAGAAGAGGAGCTGGGAATAGAAAAATTGAGTTTGAGAAAGGGATTTGATATCGAAGCCCTGTCGGTGACAACCACAGCTATTCAAGTTGCTGCGATGATGGGCTGCAATCCTATTATTTTAGTCGGGGTAGATCTTGCATTTACCAATCAAAGTTTCTATGCTCCAGGAGTTATTGGGAAAAATATCGTAAGTCTTGAGGAACGTAAAAAAGAGAGTCGTGCTTCTGAAAGGCTTATGAAAAGAAAAGATGGTGCGAAAAAGCCGGTTTATACTTTGGTAAAATGGATTATGGAATCGGAGACAATCTCTCGATTTGCAAAAAAAAATAAAGATATTTCCTTTGTGAATGTGACTTCTAAAGGGATTGGGTTTAAGGGAATTCCAAATCAAAAGCTTAGCCATCTTTCTTTTCCTTCCCCTTTTGATATTCGGGGGAGGATCCATCAGCTCATTGAAGAAAATCGTTTGGCATTTTCGGTAGGGCCTTTAATACAAAGACTTAAAAATTCTCTTAAAAAAGGGAAAAATATTATAGAGGGAGCTCTTTCTCATTTGAAAAGTCTTCAAGGAAAGAATAAAGATCCTGAAGATGGGAAGATGTTTTTTTATCAAATGGAATTTGAAGAGCTTATTGCTTATAAATGTTGCTTTGATCCTCTTGCTTTAACTTTTGAGAAAGAGTTTTTAAAAACAAATCGTCCCATCTATTGGGACATGGAGGAGAAAGAAAAATTTGCAATGAGATGGAAGAGACTTTTTGCAAAGTGGATACATCGATATGAGTTGAATGCTTTTTATCTTAAAGAATTGGAAAAAATATAGGCTACCTCTGCTTTAAATCGATCTATCTCTCTTTACAAAATTGAAAGAATACGATTTGATGAAAGTGTGGATTTAAAAACAAATTTATGAGGGTAATTGTGTCGGAGAAAGCAGTTTGGTATTACAAAAAAGAAAAAGAAAAAATAGGTCCTTTTACCCACGATCAGCTTCAAAAAATGTTAGATCAGAACAAGATTGAGGAAGAAACAAAAGTTTGGACAGATAGTTTTGAAGATTGGATGTCTATTTCTGAATTAGAGCATTTTAGCCTTCCCTCTTATGACCAATCGCCAGAAATTGAAATAGAAAAAAAAGAGGTTTGTTCAAATGAGAGTGATCAAACTCAGGTTTCTCCACGTCCTTGGATCCGTTTCTGGGCGCGCATGTTAGATTATTCTCTTCTTACTCTTCTATTTGTTTTTATTTTTTATTTTTTTAATGCTTTCTTTTTTATTAAAAGTGCTTATTCGAGTATTTTTATTTGTTTTATATGGATTTTTATTGAGTCATTTTTGCTTTGGAGTGTGGGAACCACTCCGGGTAAATGGTTATTTGGTGTGACAGTGCGAGATGAGCATCTCCAAAAACTCAAGTTTTCTGATGCAATCAACAGAAGTTTTTCTGTTTGGTGGCTTGGAATGGGTGCTGGGATTCTTTTTGTTTATATCATTACCATGATTGTGGCAGCTGTGAAGCTTTCCAATACAGGAAAGAGCTCATGGGACCAGAGAAACCATTATGTTGTGATGCATAGAAAAGTAGGCTTGGGTCGTACTTTCGTTGCAATTATCTATTTTCTTTGCTATTTCTACTTTATGTCCTTATTTTTATCGGTGATTTAGAGGCAAATGAGTGAAATTAAACGATTAAATATTGGAAGAGAAAATCAGGCTCTCTTTATTCTTCCTGCCCTTTTAGACAATTATATTTATCTTTTAACTTGGGAAACACAAGCACTTGTGATAGATCCTGGAGAAGGACAGAAAGTTTTAGATATCCTGGAAAAATATAAGCTAAAGTTGATAAGCACTTTGGTGACTCATCATCATGCAGATCATGTAGGGGGTGTTGAGCTTTTAAAAGAAAAAACTCACTGTCATGTCATTGGACCAGAAGATGGACGTCTCTTTTTTCTTGACCAAGTGGTGAATGATCAAGAAGAACTCATTTTTGGACCTTTTAAGATTGAAATCCTATCAACACCAGGGCATACACAATTTCATCTTGGTTATTTTTTTTCTTTACTTCAGTTCCTTTTTTCTGGAGATCTTCTTTTTGGAGGAGGGTGTGGACGTTTATTTGAAGGAACCCTTAAACAGATGTATTCTTCTCTTGAAAAGGTCAAGAAGTTACCTGAAGAGACCGCTCTTTTTTTTGGACATGAATATACGTTAAAGAATTTAAAATTTGCAGCTCATATTGAACCTAAAAACAAGGCCATTTTAAAGCGGCTTTGTCTCATTGAAGAGCTTAGACAAAAAGGAGGATTTTCTGTGCCTTCTTCTCTTGCAATAGAAAAGGAGACGAATCCTTTTCTTCGTCTCGATAACCCTCAACTTAAAAAAGCTCTTAAAATGGAAGGAGCAGATGCTTTTGAGATTTTTTCTCGTCTCCGGTTTTTAAGAGATGATTGGTAATTTATTAGATAGCTTGTGGAATCGATAAAGGGAGCGTTGATCAGTCTCTGTACTCAAAAGGATAAACTTTGGGGATAAATCAAAATTTAAATTAAAAAATAAAATAGAGGTGAATTTTATTTTGTTTTCGTGTATAATTGCTTTGATTATGGCAACTACAAGTATATTTTTAAACAGAGATTTTCATGCATTGATGCCTGAATCTCAACATGTTTTTTGTGTTGGAAAAGCCTGGGGGCATGAAGTTCTCGTGATAAGAAGATTTGATTTAATAGGAGCGATTTGGAGCTCTTTGGGACTGGTTAAGCAAGACCCTGAGCGATTTGGGGTGTTTGAATATTTCACCGCTTGGATAAAATCCTGGCTTCAAATCAATGAATTTAGCGTTTCAAGACTCAAAACGGTGACTGAAAAAGAGATTAAAAGGTTAAAAGCATCCGAAGAATATGGTCAATTTCGTCTGCTTTTAAGTAACATTAAATGGATTCGTCAAAACCTCTTTTCAAAATCCCCTTCAACCCCAGAAACTTCTTCATCTCATCCACCGGTTGTCCCTTCCCAGGAAGAAATTGTTGTAACACAAAAGGCTTCTCCAGATAAAGCGGAGCTTTTGTCCGCTTTAAAAAAGTATGGAATTGAAAAACAAAATCACTTTTATTTTCCAAAAAAACAGCAAGAGATGCAAAAAGTTTTATTTGATTTGAAAGAAAAGAACTTTTTTCAAATCAAATCGCATGCACGTGCTAAAGAAGTTTTTCATATAGTCATGAAGCACTTAAATTTAAATGTGGCATATGTTGATGCAAAAGATTGGGATTACGGTCATGTTAGAACAGGAGAATTAGATGAGGACCTTTTTTGTTGGAATGTAACGCAAGGAGTAGAACACGACATTGAGAAGGCGACCCAAGATATAAAAAATTTGCATTTATTTACTGTTGCAAGTCAATACAATGCAGCAGAAGCTCCAACCCCCTTTATACCTCAAGTTGCAACTGCGATGGCAGCCTCAAAACACGACAGCACTCAAGGACCTCTTGCCCAAAGAACCAACCCTACCATTTTTGAATGTGTCAATGCTTTCTTACCGAATTTAGGCTTTAATATGATGACAAATGTTTTGCCTTCAGCTGGAGAAACCTATGATTCAAATACCCCTATTGCTTGCGGTTATTTAAGACCAAATTCTAGAAATCTTTCGAAATTGTCCAAAGAAATGATGCGTAATTTTAAAAATTTCGAGACGGTTTGTTACGAAAGTCGACCCTCTATAAATGGGCAGCCTCTGTTTTTGATATTAGGAGCAGCACCTGCACTTGGCTATTCTGATGGTTTTGATGTCAATAGCAAGGCATGCAAATGTCTTCAATATTGGGCATTTATTGCAAATTTTACAACTTTATTTAAACAAGCAATGACCTTACTTCAAAAATATCCAAATAAAAAGATTGTCGTGCACGTTACAGGGACAGGCCTTGGGGTATTTGGATGTGATGAGAAAATTTTTGCCAATGCTTTCAAGCAAGTTGCTTTGCAATTTCAAGAAAAATTGCCTTCTCAGTTAAAAAAGCGCATTCGTATACAACTTGATTCGTATAAAGGAAAAGATGCACTTCGTGGAGACGCCCCTGATTACATGCGTTATGGAGATAAGCGAAAAACAGTGAGCTATGATCTCCATTTAAGAAAAAAACGCGCAAGCTAATCCCAAATTTTTGAGTAGGATTTTGAACAAATTATGCCAAGAAATCGATTCTTGAAGGCCAGAGAGAATCTAAGCGTCTTTGGAATTTCTGTGTTGCAGCCCACAAAAAAATATGCGAAGAAAGGGAAAGGTGGCCAACAAAAAAGGTCTTTAAGAGCAGGAGTGAAATCCCTGAAGCTAAAAATGCATAGCCAATCTATCCAGGCCACAATAGCCCAGTTTTTGGCTAACGTAGATACCGCTTGTCAGATCACAAAAAACAAAACAAAAAAATTCGTTTACCCTACAAGGAAAAATACTTTTATCAAAAATAGAGCGCAAAACCTCTTCCTTCAGGTGGAGGATCTAGAGCTCTCAGGCGCCTTTTTGCTGCTGCTTAATGGACTCCACGCAAAGCA
>JANQJX010000022.1 GCA_028281425.1 Simkania sp. | reverse complement strand
TTGCGGAGGGGGTGCGGAATGTGGGTTTCAGGAGTAAATATGGAATTGATTCCTTCTCGACTTATCGCTTGAATTATGTAAAAAACTTGCTCATCGAGTAAAAGAATTTATGGGGTGTTCCAAAGAAACAGAGCATCCGAATTTTTCTAAAGTGAGCATGCGAAATAGGAGTTAAGTCTTTAAAAAAGAAAAATCGGGTTTTACAACAAGATCAGGATGAAGACGTGAGCGCAAAATTTCTTGAATTGCATTTAAAGTTGCCCCTGTTGAAGAAGGACAACCTACACAAGCCCCCTGATAAGTAATCGTAATTTCTCGATTTTCTGAAAAAGCAATGACTTCAATTCCACCAGCATCAAGTTCAATATAGGGTTGAATATCTTCTTGAATGACCTTTTTAATCAAATCCAGTTTTTCTATTTGAGACAAAACATCCCAATCGGAGCGATGTGTTGTCGATGCAATGTGAGAAGGAAGAGGAGGCGAATAAGAAGGATCTTGAATAGGAATATCTTCGCATTTAATGCACCCTTTTTCTAGGGCATCGAGAACTAAATTGAGATGATGCGAAGCATAAGGAGGAAAGGAGACAACATCATCAAAATCACGCACTTTTTTATCGATAAGATCTGCTGTAATACGTCTGGCTTGATCATAATTTTTCCGAAGAATAATATCACAAACAATATCTGCAGCTCCAATTAAGCAAGAATGGCCCAGTGCTTGAAATTTTGCATCTGCAATAATCCCATCATTGACATCAACAACAAGAAAAAGAATGACATGATTTTCTTTTTCCCGGTCAATATGTTCTCCAGCAGCAATACGTATCTCTTTTCTTTCATGAGATCTTGACTCAAAAAATCCCACATTTAAAGGGTTTAAAATATGCTCTTTTAAAAGATTGCTATATTCAGTCCAAGGATAAGCAGTCATAAATGGTTTCATCAAATCATTGCCTCAGAGAGTTTCTGACATTTTTTTACAGTATCGATAACAATCCCACTTGCCTTTTTAATCTCTTCTTCTGTTGTTTCTCTCCCCAAACTAAAACTAAGAGCAGACCTTGCAACCTCTATTTGAACCCCCATTCCTATGAGAAGCTCAGAGAGTTTTTGATGCCTTCCTCCTCCAAAGCTCGGATAAATATTTTGCTCTGCCAAATGAAATGCAAGAAGTTCATGATGGACTCCAGGAAAAGCAATCAAACTTACATTGGGAAGACGTGGAGACTCACGAAAAAGAAATAAAGCATCTTTTAAAAGAAGCGCAATGCTCTCTTCAAACTGATCTCGAAGACGTGCATTTTCCATCGATAATATATTCATATGCTCTTCAAGTTCTTCAAAAGCAATCCCAAGCCCTACTAAAGCGGGTAAATTGAGGGTTCCACCACGCAGCCCTTGTTGCTGCATTCCATCTGGAATCAAAGGATCTAATTTCGCAAAATGCTTCATTAAAAGCCCTCCTGTTCCTTTAGGAGCATATAAGCGATCTCCATCAAATGTTAAAAAATCAATAGGAAGATCTCTAAAATTAAAATAAAGCTTCCCTAAAACATCACTGGCATCAACATGAAGTAAAACCTCTTTTTCTCTGCAAATTTCTCCCAGAAGTTCAATAGGCTGAATCACCCCGGTGAGACTATTTGCCCAAGAAAGAGAAACAAGTGCTGTACGATTTGAAAGCGTTTGCTTAAGTCTTTCAGGAGTTAAAATTCCTTCATGATTCAAAAGAGCCCATTTTTTTTCAATCCCAATGCTTTTTAATCGATCTATTCCCATTAAAAAAGAAGCATCCTCACTTTTTGTTGTCATAAAGTGATTTTTTCCGCTCGTTAAACTTTCATCTAATGCAACTGAAAAATAGATCTGACTGATCGCCTCAGCTCCACAAGAAGTAAAAATAAATCGATCTTTAGAGTCCCCCCCTAAAAATTTCATGATATTTTTGATTGTTTGATTGATCGTAGCAAAAGGCTCTTTACCTTTAAGATAAGGCGCTGATGGACAAAACCAATGCCTCTTAAAAAAAGGTTGCATCTGACTAATGAGAAAATCAGAAGGGCGCGTTGTGGTTCCATGATCTAAAAAAATAGAAAAATCATCCATGAATTTTTTTTATCTACTTATATAATTTTTTTGAATCTCATCGATCTCTTTCTTTTGCCAACTTCCTTTAAAATAGGAATAACAAAGAGGCTTTCCTGTCGGAATTTCGAGTTGCAAAACCTCTTCTTTAGATAAATGATCGATATACATCACAATCGATCTTAAAGAATTTCCATGAGCAGAAACAAACACATTTTTTCCCGCTTTAAGGTAAGGATAAATGACTTTTTGAAAATAGGGAATGACACGTTTAGCTGTCATTTCTAAACTCTCCCCATTAGGGGGAGCAATATCAAAGCTGCGTCGCCAAATTTTGACTTGCTCTTTTCCATACTTTTCCCTCATCTCATCTTTATCAAATCCCTGAAGTTCCCCATACATGCGTTCATTAATTTCCCACGCAACAAAAACAGGAATGGTCTCTTTTTTCATTCCCTCATTATAAGTATTCCATGCTTGCCATTTTTTTTCTTCGTATGTTCGCTGAAAGATAGGCGTTTTCCCTTCTCGATGTTCACTCATAGCAATCATAGCGGTGAGCTGAGAGCGAATAAGAGAAGAGGTAAAAATACAATCAAAAGGAATTGCAGAAAACCTCTTTCCCGCTTTTTGTGCTTCTTCAATTCCTTCCCTGCTCAAAGGGACATCAACCCACCCCGTAAACAAGTTCCGCTTGTTCCATTCTGACTGTCCATGACGCAATAAAATAAGTGTTGATGTTTCTTTCATGTTTTCCATCATAATAGATCTATCATTTTCACAGCTAGCCCACATTTCCCGAAATCTCTTTCCTTGCCTTATTCTCACATTTTTTTTACAATTCTTTTAAAAATTTATTTCAAATTCTTCTTTTTACCTTTTTCATACTTGGGCAAATGGCGTACAAAAAAAGATTAAGTAAAGTTCTGGCAGCTTCTGGGATCGCTTCTAGACGTGCCTGCGAAAAATTGATTTTCAATAAAAAAGTGCGCCTTAACGGAAAGATTGTTTTTCTTCCTCAAACACTTGTTGATCCCAAAGAAGATGAGATTTTTGTCAAAAACCAACTCCTACCATCAGAAGAAAAAAAAGTCTACTATATCTTAAATAAACCCAAAGGTTATGTCTGCTCAAATAAAAGGGAAGGGAAAAAACGCCTTGTTATCGATCTTTTTGCAAAAGAGAAGCAACGCCTTTTCACTGTAGGCAGACTTGACAAGGATACAACAGGCCTTCTTATCGTTACAAATGATGGCCATTTTGCAAATCGAGTGATCCATCCTTCAAAGAATATCAAAAAAGAATATCTTGTAAAAACAGCTGAAGAGATCAGTGACTCTATGCTAAAAGAACTTATAAAAGGGACAAAAATTGAAGGAAATTGGATTTGTCCCTATAAAGTCAAAAAATTACGCTACAATGTTTTTAAAATCGTTGTCAAAGAAGGGAAAAAACGGGAGGTGCGTTTGCTGACTCAAAATGCAAAACTCACTCCCCTTTCACTAAAACGGATTCGTATCGGAGCCCTTCAATTAGAAGGATTAGAATTGGGACAGTATCGAGAAATGAAACCCACTGAAAGAGCACTTTTTTCTTAAAGGAACTGCCTTGAACTGAAAAATTTTTCAGATCAACAGACTCTTGAGAGCAAAAGATATGCGACTTATCTCAAGCCTAAGGAGAAAACAGTTGACTTCACCTAACCCCTATTTTACGCCACCCCTGAAAAAATCCGCATGCTCTGTTTCGCTCACATATCCAATAAATTCTCTTGGCAAGGGTGCAAACCTTATCTCTCGAGAATCTCTTGGCGTTTCTGAAAACACTCTTGCAGCTCTCTTCCCAGGGGTGGCGTAAAATGGGGGTTAACTCTTTTATATAGAACAAAACTTTTACGATCATAGAATGTAAAAAATTTTTTTTTATTTCAAACATATCAGATGTTACATAACATAAAGGAAAATCAATCTCCTTTTAAAGTGATGTTCAACCGTTTTTATCTATTGATTCTCATTATTTTTCCAATCCTGTTTACATCTTGTTCTTCCCAAAAGAAAACCTACACAATTGGACTAGATCCCAGTTTTTTCCCTCTTGATCTGATGGGAAAACAGACCAATCTTCTTGCCTTTTCAAATGAGCTTTTATATGAAATTTCAAAAATTGAAGGAGTGAATCTAAAGCGTGTTAATATGAGTTGGGACAATTTACTCTCAGGACTCGATAAAAAAAAATATGATAGTATCCTTTCATCCATGCATCCCTACATCTACATTCTCAATAAGTACCATTTTTCCAATCTTCTCTTACATACAGGACCTGTCCTTGTCTCTAAGTTAGGCTCTTCTACCCATCTTTTTGACGGAATGAAAGGCAAGGAAGTTGCTGTGAGCTCAAGCGAAGATGAAGCACTTCTTATCAAACTCTATCCCCAAGTCATCATTCATTCTTATCACTCTATTCCAATTGCTTTAAATGCATTACTCAATGAAACGATTGATGCCATTATGATGAATTACATTTTAGCTTTAAATTTTTCCCAAGACCTCTATGCAAAAGAGATCAAAATTCTAACCCCTCCCCTCAATGATATGGGATTGCGTCTGATCACAAGAAATGGGGATCAAGAGCTCATTAAAATTTTTAATCGGGGCCTTAAAAAACTTCACGATCAAGGAATCTATATAAAACTCTTAAAAAAATGGAGTCTCGATTAAATCCCCCGAATGCCACCTTTTTTTGAATCAAAAAGATCCCCTCTTATCCATTGGGGAGGATTGCAAGCTGAAATTTTTACCTTCAATCCTTCTTTTTATCAAAAATTAAGAATTTCTTTTAAAAAATCTAACGCAAGTTTACCACTTGTAGCGTAGAATTTTCGAGGCTTCATTAGATGATCATCATTTACAGCTTTTGTTGGAATAGAGTCCGTGACCCATTTCAAAAGCTGTAGGTGGTTTAGGATCAATGACGCGATAAAAATTCTAGAGCTACAAATGGTAAACTTGGGTTAAGCAAAAAGGCACTCCCATTGGTATTAATCTCTTTTCTCGCTATAATGAAAGATGCTTAAAATCTAGAAAAGCCCAAAAAAAGTCATTTAACTTTTTGAATCAATCGCTTTTTGTTTAGAGAGTAAGACGTAAAGAAAAAAGTTAAGATCACAAAACAGAAAATTTCAAAAAGCCCAAATAAGGCTCTGATATTTGATGTTTCCAGATTCTGGGTCTCTTTCTACTCTCTCAAACTTTAATATCAATCATTCTTTAGTGGGGTATTTGATGGCAAAGATAAAAATCGCACTTGTTGGCCGCCCTAATGTGGGTAAATCAGCTCTTTTTAATCGTATCATTCAAAAACACTATTCCATTGTAGATGAGATGGAAGGGGTCACACGTGATCGTCTTTATGGGGAAGGAGAACTTTTTGGTCGCCCCTTTGAAGCAATTGATACAGGTGGCATTGATTTATCTCATAAGCTCCTATTTGCCCGAGAAGTGAAATACCAAGCCGAAATAGCCATCGAGGAGGCAGATAGCCTTATCCTTGTTGTTGATGGAAAAGTTGGAATAACTTCTCTCGATCAAGACATTTTCCATCTTTTAAAAAAAAGAAATAAACCTCTTTGTTTAGCCATCAATAAAATCGATTTTCAGCATCAAGAATTCCTTGCTTTTCCCTTTTACCAACTCGGAATCCAAGACATGATTTCTACTTCTGCTATTCAAGGAAGAAATATTGTGGAACTTCTCGAAAAAGCTCTCTTTCCTTGTAAGCAAGAAAAAGAAATGCCTCAACTCATCCCTCAGATGAAAGTCTCCATCATTGGCCGGGCCAATGTAGGCAAATCGACTCTTATCAATGCTCTCTTAGATGAAAACCGATGTGTTGTGAGCCCTCTTCCCGGCACCACACGAGATCAGATTGATGTTCAAATAGCTCATGGGAATCAAAAAATCACTTTTATCGATACCGCTGGCATTCGACGAAAAAAAGCAGAACATGAGGTCGTCGATAAATTTGCTCACATACGTACTCAAAAAGCTCTAGAACGTTCAGATATTTGTTTACTTGTCCTCGATGCTCAAGAGGGATTGACACACCAAGAAAAACGCCTTATTACCTTGATTGAGAAAGAAGGTAAAAGCTGTTTAATCTTTTTCAATAAATGGGATCTAACTCAAGAAATTAGAATGGAGCATTGTTACAAAAGCTTAACTTATGAAGCCTCATTTATTCAGTATTGCCCCATCATTTTCGGCTCAGCAAAAACAAAGCGTCACCTCGATAAAATTTTTCCTACCCTTCAAAACATTTTTCAAAGTCGTTTTAAACGCATTCCAACAGGAAAGCTCAACCAATTTATCGGAAAAGCTATGCAAAAAAACCATCCTCCTTCTATTCAAGGTAAGCCTCTTCATATCTATTTTCTTTCTCAAATTCAAGTATCTCCTCCTACATTCCTTTTGTTTGTCAATGACCCTAAGAAGCTTACTCCCTCCTACCAAAAATATTTGATGAATCAACTTCGCTTGACCCACCCTTTTTTAGGAACGCCCTTTTCTTTTCATTTAAAAGGAAAAAAAGAAAAACCAAAAAAGAAAAAGGCAAAAAAAATCCTCCCAAAAAAGCATAGATTTCAGGAGTCATAGGATCAATCAGTCATTCAACTTACATGGATAATTTGCAAACCTTATCCTTGAGAATTGGATATACCAGTAAACATGTGAACTACAGACTAGATGACGCATCAGTATCCAGAAGAGATTTGACTAAAAGTTGGGCTAGCCATTTTTCGTACTCATCCAATGTCCATTTTTTCTCTACAACAAACATTCGATACAAGTCTCGACCTGCTTAAAGCCCACAAAATATCACGTGCTTTTCGAAGGGTTAACCCTTTAGCCAACCATTTTTTTTTCATCATCTTTTTGATATAGTCTTCCTGTCTCTCATAGCGGACGTTCTTTCCTGGGTTTTCCAGCGTTCCTTTTGATGATAAGATTTGTGCTATTGCTTTAGCGGGAAGAAATACAAAAAATGGTGTATGCATAACAAAGGTGTATCTGATGCTAAAGATATAGAGCTTGAAGAATTTTGT
>JANQJX010000239.1 GCA_028281425.1 Simkania sp. | reverse complement strand
CGCAAGGCCGTTTTTTCTCAAGAGATGCTCTGCTCTTTAGAGGAGTCTTTCAGCGAGGTTTGCGCATCTTTTGAATCCACCCTCGTTGAGTTTAACGGTTCTGCGTTGGAGGAGTTGGAAGTAACGGTATGGTTTCCATACAACACATTGCCCTGTAATAAAGCAAGGCATCTCGAAGCTCTTTTGGAGAGACATTTTTCTCTTCGGGAAGCTGCTTTCTGATCTCATCAGAAATTGTTTGAAACATTTTTTTGTCTTTTTGGGGAAGCACCTTTTGAAGAGAAAGAAGGAGTCTGCCCATTTCAAAACGTAGGCGCTTCTCTTCTCTTTCTTTTTCGTCTTTGCGTGTAAGAAAAACATTACGATCCAAAAGGAGATTGATGATCGATTCAGCCGTTTCCAAAAAGAGTTTTGTGTTATCGATTTTCTGGAACATCAGAAGCCCTCCTGTTTTTTCTTTTTGAGTGAATAATTGATGTCTCTTTTGAAACTTTTTTCTTTTTTTCCAAGTCTCTCAAAAGGCTATATTTTTCGAATCCCTTTTTGAGGTTTTCTAAGATACAGCCTATTTTCTATGATGTGTTTCAAATGCATTCGAACATTTTTCGTTTTTTCTCTTTCGCTTCATCCTTTCAAGACCTCTCCTGAAGTTTGTTTTTGCAAAAGTTTATAGGAAATGTTTATAAACATCCCCCGCATAAAACCGATTGTAAAATCTCGAAAAAATGTAAGCAACTAATCTTCTTTCTCGATCTTATGAAAAATAAAAATAGAGATCAAGATCGCTGGCACAGTAGCCCTTGCTCTCCTTTCCCATGCGGGCTAGAAAAGTTAAAGTTTCTTAGATTCTGAGAAAAAACCTATCTAAAGACATGTTCGACAAGGAAGATGAAAAAGATCACTTCTTTTCAAAGAAGTCACGCTGTGGATGAAGATACAATGAGAGACTTAAAAGAGAGAAAGAAGCAAAAAGAATTCTTCCATGCAAGATTTATATTCGAGATACCCTCTGCAAGAAGGGTGGATTTTAATAAGAAATAATTTTCCTTCCCTTTTTTCCAAATAGATTCTTTGAGAATTTAAATAAAAACGTCGCCCATTTTCTAACTGCATAGAAAGATCAGAAGAAAGAGGGGAATCTTCAGGTTGTAACTGCACTTTAATTTCCCAAAAGGATGCTTTGGATTGAAAAGAGGTAATATAAACTTCTAAGCCATGCATAAAAACTTTTCCTTGAGGCTCAAAAATAAGTTGACTGGATAGAAGTAGAAAACTATTGTAATACATTTAAAAAAAAAGTTTTTTATATATAAAATTATAAATTAATAAGGCTTTTAATTGAACAATTAAATTTTAATTAAAAAAAATATTTTAAATAGATTCATTTAAAATATAAATTATAGGTCTGCTGAGAAGTATTTATTTTAAAAAAATTAATTCGAAATCAAATTGGTCTACCCCATTGGGACTTAACAGTTAGCATACCTACTTTTTCGAAAAGGCATATACGAGTGTTTTGATACATCCAAGAAATTTCCAACATTTTTCAGAGTTGGCATGG
>JANQJX010000207.1 GCA_028281425.1 Simkania sp. | reverse complement strand
GTAATTTATTTCGTGTGGCAAAAAAAGAAGAGTTAGAGAATGTACGTCTCTTTATTTCAGGAGCAGAGAAAGCTTCTAAGGAATTATTTGAATATGTTGATCATCTCAAAGGGGATATGATCGAGGGGTATGGAATTACTGAATGCTCTCCTATTGTGACAATTTGTGAAGCGATGTCTCCCTTAAAAGGGGTGGGGAAGCCTTTGCCTGGAGTTGAAATTTGCATGATCGATCCTGAAACAAGACAACAATTAAACCCAGGAAAAGAGGGAGAGATTTGCATTTCAGGTCCTAATGTTTTTAAAGGATATGTAGGGGAAGAAGTTTCAGATCCTTTTATTGAATTAGAGGGAAAGAAATGGTATTGCAGTGGAGATTTAGGGGTTTTTGATCAAGAGGGAAACCTTCTTTTAAAAGGGCGTTTGAAGCGGTTTGTTAAAATAGGAGGAGAAATGGTCAGTCTCATGGCATTAGAAGAGGAGCTTACCTCTTTTGCCAAAGAAAAAAAATGGATTCCTCTTGAAGATGAGGAGCCTAAGCTTTGCGTTGGAGTGATTGAAAAAGAGAGCAACAAGCCAATTTTGATTCTTTTTGTCACTTTTGAAGTGAGCTTACAACAAGTGAATGGGGCCCTTGCTGAAAAGGGTTTTTCCCGTCTTGTTAAGATCTTTGAGATAAGGCATCTTTCGAAAATCCCTCTCACTGGAACTGGAAAAGTGCATTTTCATAAGATCTATCGTTTACTTAAAACTTCAAGTCAAAAGAAACCATGAAACTTAAAGTCTATAATACCAAGACAAGGCAAGAAGAGACCATTCAAAGGCCTAAAGAGGGGAAAAAATTGACTCTCTATACTTGTGGACCCACTGTCTATCATTATGCTCATATTGGGAATTTACGTACCTATGTTTTCGAAGACCTTTTTCGACGTCTCTTAGAGTTTTTTAAGCTGCCCGTTTTACATGTGATGAATCTGACGGATGTGGATGATAAAACCATTCGAGGCGCTTTAGAAAACCATCTTTCTTTAGAGGCTTTTACCCAAATTTATAAAGACCATTTTTTTAAAGACCTCAAAGCTTTAAATATTTTACCTGCTCATTTTTACCCTTGTGCCACCTCTTACATTCCTAAGATGATCAAAATGATTGAAATCTTACTCCAAAAAAAGCTGGCATATCAAGGAAAGGGAGGAAGTATCTATTTTAGAATTCAAAAAATTCCATCTTACGGTAAACTTTCTCATCTTAAGCTAGAAGATTTAAAAGTAGGAGCTTCTGAAAGGATGACAAGTGATGAATATGAAAAAGAAGAAGCTTGTGACTTTGTTCTTTGGAAACATTACGATCCCAATCGAGATGGAGCGATTTTTTGGGAAAGTCCTTTTGGAAAGGGAAGACCTGGGTGGCATATTGAATGCTCAGCTATGGCCAATGAGCTTTTAGGGGAAACCCTCGATATCCATATGGGGGGAGTGGATAACATTTTCCCTCATCATGAAAATGAAATTGCTCAATCAGAAGGATGCAGTGGTAAGACATTTGTCAAACATTGGATTCACTGTGAGCATCTGATTGTCGATGGAAAAAAGATGTCAAAAAGCTTAAATAATTTTTATACTTTAAGGGATTTAGAGCAAAAAGGATATCGTGGACGAGAAGTGCGCTTTCTCTTGCTTGCGACCCATTACCGCTCTAAGCTCAATTTTAATTTTAAAGGGCTCTTAAGTAGCCGCCATGCTTTAGAGCGTATTGATGATTTTGTCTACCGTCTTTCATCTGGAATCAAACAGGATAGGGGAGGGGAAAAAGTGACCCCTCTCATTGAAAAAGGGCGCCAAGACTTTCAAAAAGGGCTTCAAGAAGACCTCAATATTTCTATAGCCCTTGCTGTTTTATTTGATTTTATTCGTTTAGTTCATCGAAAAATAGACCATCATAAAATCGATTTGAAGGGAGCGCAAGAGGTTCTTTCTTTTTTAAGAGAAATGGATACTGTTTTAGGAGTGATTTTTTTTGATGCTTCTTCTTCTCAATTAGAAAAGCTGCCTCAAGAGATTGAAAAAGCTTTTGAAGAAAGAGAAAAAGCAAGAAAAGAAAAAAATTGGGCTTTAGCCGATGAAAAGCGGAAATGGATTGAATCAAAGGGCTATCTGATTGAAGATAGCCCTACATCCTCGCGCATTAAAAAAAAAGAAAGCTTTAATAAAACGTTTTTCTCCCTCTAAACCTTAAGAATTAGAAGAAGGTTGCTTTGTAATCGGTAGAGGGGGAGTGAGGTTCATTTGCTTAAAAGCCTTGTTCCATCCTTGTTGCATCTCATAGGTGAAAAGCTCCCAAACCTCACGATAATTCTGATATATTGTATAAAAGCTTTCGGCGGTTTTCTTGTTTTGTTCTTGATTGGCATCCTTCTCAAGGATGGTTTTATAGAAAAAGTGTGTCTCCTTTAAACAGGGGGAACCTTCTTTTACTGTGCAATCTAGAAACCTCTTATTAAAAGCTTCTTGCACGTCTAAAGGAAACCTATACCAATCCGATCCAATGGAGGCATTCACTTGTCTTACTGTTTGAAGAGGATAGTTTTGAATCTCTTCTAGAGTAGGTGTCTGAAAAAGAGGTTTGGTGTCGTTGAAAGCAATCATATATTCAGATCCTAAAAAATAGGAAAGTCTATCTTGTACATCGATTTTCTCTTTAAAAGAAAGCGTATCCCATATGTCTCGATGTTTTGTAAAAAAGCATTGGGTCCAAATAGCTGATGCAGGAGTAAACGGGGGATATTTAAGAGCAGATTCTTTAAATAGTTTTGGGAAATTATTCGCATCATATTTTGAAACGCTCATATACTTGTTGGCAAATGCATTTAAAATCTCAAGTTTGTTTTCAGAATTTTCGAAAATAGTTGGATTAAAATAGTGAAGATAATACGCAAAGTGCTTCTTAGAATTAAAACTTAAATTTTGGACTTCAAAGGCATTTTGAGGGTGAAGAGGAAGGATATGTTTTTCAAAGCCATAAGCTTGTAAGTAGGCAGTGAGCTGCTCTTGAACAGGACGAGAAAGGGTGATCCAGTTTTTTGATTGAAGTAGATCTGTTTGATTGCAAAAGTAAGAGATCGCGCTTTTGTTATGGGTTTTTATCATGTTTAGAAGACCAGCTTCAAAAGCGTTTCTATTAGAAACATCAAAAGAAGGGTAATAAGAAGCCTCTTTGATCTCTTCTTGAACACTCTTTCCATCACGATCCTGTACATTCACCTTCAGTTTGTATGCAGCTTGGTGATGTTGCATGCGCAGTTCGTATTGCTTATCGAGAGGAATCAATTTCCATTCTTTTAGATCGAAATCTTGCGAAGAAGGGCTAAAGCTTTTAAAAGCGTTCTCATTAGAGAGTCTAAGTGTCAAAAGACCAAAAAGAGGAGCTGGTTTGGTGTTAGAATTTGCCTTGTTTTGGCTTTGAATTTTTTGTAAATCATGGGTAAGCCATGTCACCTGATTCTTTGAAAGCGTCATTTGTTGAGTAGCTAGATCCATTTTAAACATTTCGGGAAAAGGAAGATAGTTTTGAAATTTTGGGTGGTAGGGTAAATCAGAGTAAAAAAATTGGATCATGTAAGCTTGGATAAGAGATGATCGCGCATCAGCTTTTAGCTTAAAGAGCTTTGGATTTTGGAAGTCAGTTGGCGTTTTGTGCCCGTAAAAGTATTTTCCGATGCGAAAACGTCCAGTTGAATTTAAAAGATTAAGGTCAAAAGAGGAGTAAATCTCTTGGATCACAGGTTTTGCAAGGTTATAAATGTTGTTAGGGTCAATAGGCAATGTAAGAGGAGGGAAAGCATTGCTTTCTTGTCGAAGAGCATATTGTATTTCAATAGGAGTTTGGATCCATAGATCTTTGAACTTGTTTGCATATTGAGCAAACCATAAAAGCTGATTTGATGAGAAATCTTCTTTTATAGAGATGCCATTAGGGTTTAAATCAAAGTTTAATTGCATCATCGATTTTGTTATTCCTGGAACCATAAGGGGGGTAGGTGGGAGATCGGCTTGATAAAAAAGCGAAAATATGTGTTTAATATTTTCGTTCTTTAAATTTTCTTGTTTAAAATTGGTATAGTAAGATTGAACGATTTGATTGAAAATATTGAGGTCTTGTAAGGCTTCAAATCCTTTTTCTGTTTTGGGGAATTTGGTAGGAGAAGGAAAATTTTCTATCCCTAGCTCTTGTGCAAGAAAGAAGTAAGCATATTGCATTTCTAAAGAAATCTGGTTCCATCTTGTTGGAATTTTTTCAAATTTTTCTTGCAAATGCTTCAGGGCCTCTTTTCGCGCGTTTTGACCTTTTGGTAGCTTTATGTTGTTCCATGCATTTTTGAAAGGTGCAGGAAGAGCTTTAAGGTAGGAGGGCTCTTCTTGTTCTTTAATTGAAGAAAGGGGGAGTGAAGAGTTGCTGTTATTTTGAGGCACATTTGGGTTAAAAGGAGGAAGGTTAAGAATATTAACTGGTTGTGTGTATTGACTGTTTGAACTAGAAAGAGTTTCGTCATCATCAATGTCGTCATCATCAAGAAGAAGAGAAGGAGCACTAGGCTTAGAATCTAGTACGGGAGGAAGGAGATTGGAGTTTTTAGGAGAGTTAGGAACAACATCGTTGTCAGCGGTATCATCAAGAAGAAGAGGAACACTAGGCTTAGAATCTAGTACGGGAGGAAGGAGATTGGAGCTTTTAGGAGAGTTAGGAACAATATCGTTGTCAGCGGTATCATCAAGAAGAAGAGGAACACTAGGAGGGTGAGAAGAAGAGTTTAGTGGGGCAGGAAGATTGGAGCTTTTAGAAGAGAAATAGGTTGCAATTCCGGTTTGAATGAGGTGTCCACAAATTCCTGTAAAAGAGAGAGTCACTAGAATCTGTGGGGTTAATACGGACGCAGTGAATCCAGAAAGAATATAGACTTTCATTAAGGTAAGGGTTGTTACAGCACAAACAATGATTTTTAAAACAGTTGCTTTTAAAGAATTTTCTTCACCTTTTAAGAATCGTTGCACTGCGATAGAAGATGCTGCTCCTGCTATTCCTCCAATGATACTTATTGGAAAAAGGGGAAAAGGTTGAATTCGATTGATCAGAAGTCCTCCTGCAGTATTTGAAACAGAGGAGAGGGTAGCCCCTTTGAGGGTCTCTTTAGGAAGGATTGTTGTTATAGAATTTATAACTTTATTCATGCTTAAATTACCATAATTTATGTTTTTTGGCTTTTATTTTAAATATGTTTACCTTTTAAATAAAGTACAATTATTTTTTTAAATCAGAATCTTCTATTTTCTAAATCCTACTTTGCATGGTAACTCTTTCGAAAAGAGATCCATTCCATAAATTCTCTCGGCAAGGTTGCAAATAGATCCATTCGAGAATTTCTTAAGTCTTAAAAAAGACTCGCGTCCCCCTTTTACCAGAGTTGGGATGCGAAATGCAGGCGTGTGCCATGACCCTCCAGTCTGTGAGATTGACCGGAGGAACGCTCTAAAAGAGATGGAGGAAGGCCCTCCGAAGTCGACATACAGGTGTAGGCTTCAAACCG
>JANQJX010000191.1 GCA_028281425.1 Simkania sp. | reverse complement strand
CAATTTAATATTCATATCATACTTATTATCAGCATCTTAAGGATTCTATATCTATGGAAATTAGGAGATTTTATCTGAAAGATGCGAAAGTTGGGCTAGTCATTTATGTTTCATGATTGGGTAGCAAACCTCAACGGCTCTTCTTATCACCTCGGATATGGTGACAATTTTCCCTTCTTCTTGGGATCATCTGATCGCCATTTTCTCAACTTTATAATGTAGTCAAAATCTGTTAAAATGGGTTTGGGAATCCTTTAGGGTGAGGAGGAGGATCGTGGTAAAAACCACAATTTTCACACCAAACTTGAACCTTCCCACTCATTTGATCTCTAGTACCTAAAAATATAAATGGACCTTCAGAGTCAAAGCGAATCAAACTTAGAGTGATTTCGTTGAATCCATCTAGATTTACCTTCATTCCGGTTTCTACATATTCTAAACATTCGGAATTGAGATAGATTTTATTTTCATCCAAACGTTTTACGCAGTATTCAGAATTGCTTAGAATAACTTCAACTGGACACTCAGCATGACTTCCACCTTGAGAAAAAGCATAGTTTGATGCTAGCATCAATAAAATAAGAAAAATTTTAACCCTCATAAAAACTCTCGAATGTTTAAAATTTTATTTAAACTTATCCTCACACTCTATATTTTCGCAACTTTATTTTTTACTTCGTGTTCCTCTCCAAATAAAGAGTTAGACACTAAAAGAAGCCTTTCTTTGGAAGATTATCATTGGATTAAAGCTTTTCTTCACAAAACAATGTTAAGTGAAGTTGGAATATTTACATTATGTGGATCAAAACCTTTAATATTTTTCGAAATTGATTATCCAAATCCAGAACGGGAAAAAGAAATTTCCCTTTGGTATGAAAGTCTGTCAGAAGAGGAAAAGGAGAAACAAATTTTTTTGATAGAAGATGAGGATTTACAATCAGAATGGTTTTTGCGGTTACCTAAAAAGGCTCAAAAAAATGCGGTCATTAAAAAATCTTCCAGGGAAGCCTTTCATGTTACATGGGAAAAATGGAAAAAAATGTCTTCCAGCCTTTCAATTTCAAAATACCTCTTTGTAGAGAGATCTATTTCTGGGCAAACTAACTGTAAATATTTATTTTTTATCAATATCTCTGAGACTTTTCTTGTTCTGAAGGAAAATTATGAAGTTTTTAAAAGAAAAATAGGGAAAGATTTTGATCCATTAAATACTGTATTCGATATACGAAATGAAGAGTCTGAGTTTTGGGAAATTGCCTTGCAGGATGATGAGCTTATTGGAATTCTTTGTGGATTTGGTACAAAAAATGCGTCTTATTATTCCGTAACAAATAGGTTGCAAAGTGAAGATGCAAAAAAGTTTTTAGACACGCTTCCTAGACAACCAGCATGCAAATCAGACCAATGGAGAACGATGACTCCTTCTTCTTTCCCTATCCCTGGATTTATTTCTTTCACAAAGGACGATGAGATGATTGAACAGTACAAAAAAGAAAAAGAAAAGATCAAAAAAGAATATAGAAATAAAGATTTCGTTTATTTTACGCTTGAAAAGCTAGCTTCTTAAATCTTAATGAGCTGCAGGCAGAGGTCATCTGAAGGTAAGAAAATATTGAAGCATCGAAATTGATTTCCCAACTAAAAAGTGGGACTTCCATTCAAAAAATCATGGGAAGGTCTCTTTTTCCTCGCCTACATTTCTCATTTTCCCCTATTTCAAAAGGTTCAAATCTTAAGTAAGACCTTTTTTCTTGACTTTACTCTTATTATTTTGATAACTTCCACAATTGCAAATGAGTAAGTGGTTCACCTTTAAATCGAAAAACGGATGCGTTCATAAAAAATAGAAGTGGTTTTTTCAAGTTTTAACAATCATGTTGGATTTGACTTTCTATTTGGATTTCTCGATTGTGTCTTGATGATTTTCTTTTAAGATTAAGTTAAACAATTGGCAAAAATGATGGAAGCTGTAGATCTTATAAAAGAAACCAATTTTTCTGAGGAAAAAAGAAGTCTCTGTTTTAAAAATGCAATTTACGACTTTGCTTATGGAATTAAAAGCTGGCATATTTGGTTATTAATGGGGTGGTTTGATCTCAAGCTTAGATATCGCCGTTCTTTTTTTGGTCCTTTTTGGATCACAATCAGTATGGCTGTGATGATTTATAGTATGGGGTTTGTTTATAGCAGTATTTTTAAAGTCGAAGTTGGAGGCTATTTTCTCTATATTTCAAGTGGCATGTTGGCTTGGGTGCTTTTATCTACAGCTCTTATCGAAATGATGAATTGTTTTATTGATGCCTCTTCTTTTATTTTGCAAATTAAACTCCCTTTTTCCATTTATGTTTTACGTATTATTGTACGTAATTTTATTGTAATGGCACATAATTTTTTAGCTGTTATTCCACTTCTTATTTATTTTAGAGTGATTCCTCACTTTCCTTATTTATTGCTTGGTTTTATAATTATTGGAATCGCAATGGTCGCTATTGGGACTCTCTTTGCACTCCTAGGTGCGCGATTTCGTGATGCTCAACAAGTGATGACAAGTATTTTACAAGTAGGTTTTTTATTAACACCTATTATGTGGAAACCTGAAATGGTTCCTGGAAGACTTATGTTTGCCCTTTGGCTCAACCCATTTTATCACTTTGTTGAAATTTTGCGTTCTCCTTTGCTGGGGATCCCTCCTTCTCTTATGGCTCTAAAAGGAAGTTTGTTGATCATGTTAGGAGGAATCGTGTTGATGATTGTGATATTTGCAAAAGTGCGCCATCGCATCGCTTTTTGGGTTTAAAATCAATGGCTGAAATTGAATTAGAAGACGTGATACTTGATTTCCCCGTTTATGGGGCAGCTCATACTCGGTCTTTGAAAACAGAACTTGTACGTGTTGCAACGGGAGGATTCATTAAAAGGAGCCGAAAAGATCTATTTGAAATTCGTGCTCTTAATCACATCAATTTGAAAATTACACATGGAACGAAACTTGGACTCATTGGTCACAATGGGGCTGGTAAAAGCTCTTTTCTTAGATTGATTTCTGGAATCTTTATTCCTAGTTTTGGAAATATTCGGATTGAAGGAAAAGTCACCTCTTTATTAGATGTGATGTTTGGACTTTATGAAGATCTCAATGGATATGAAAATATTTTGCTTAGAGGAATTTTATCTGGGTTGCACCCCAAAGAAATTAAAAAGAAAAAAGAAGAAATTGTGCAAAATTCAGGTCTTGGAGATTATATTCATATGCCCATTCGAACATTTTCAACAGGAATGAAAGTACGTCTTGGGTTTTGTGTGAATACCTGCTTTGATCCAAAAATTCTCGTTATGGATGAGATTGTAGGGGCTATTGATGCCTCATTTAAGGAGACAGCAGAAAAAAAGTTAGAAGACCTGATTTCTTCCTCTGAAATTTTTATCATTGCCTCTCATAATTTAAGTTGGATTAAGGATAATTGTAATAAGTTACTTTGGTTAGATGGGGGGCATTCTCGTTTTTATGGTTCTGTTAAAGAAGGGATTAAGCTTTATCTCGATTCTATTTCTTCATCTGTAAAAACTTGCTCTTAACTTGAAATCTCGAAAAAACGTCATGTGAGCAATGTGTGGGTTAAAAACCATATAAGAATGCAAGATATCCTGAAAGAAAAGCCGAAGTATTTCTCCCCGCAACAGTAAACCATGTTCCCCCAAGGATACCCATTTTAGAGGAGAAATTGTATTCAAAAAATGGAGCCAAACTGAATTGTAAAGAAGGGGGCAATCCGACAGAACCTTGGTTACGATTTCTTTCTGTCCCAGGATTCCCAGAAAAAGTTGCCTTGCTTTGGGATATAAATAAGGCATCAAATCCGCATCCCCATCTTTGGCTTATAGAATATTCAGCAGATAAAAAAGTGATTAGAGTTTGACCTGGAGAAACCTTGCCATTGGTTTTTGAATTTCCTCCGTAAGCATTTAAGCCTTTGACTTTAACAGTTGAAGGGAACAAATATCCTACACTTATTTTGCAAGACAAGAAGTGGTCTCCTGGAAAGAACAGTTTTTGGACAATTAAAACAGGGCCTGTTTGAAAAGAGCCTTGTCCTGTAGAATCTGTTCCTAGTTTTTTAGGATTAAATTTTTGATAGCTCCCAGTTGGTAAGGTTTCTTGTAAATCTATTCGAATATCTGGAATCCAGCTTCCTTTCACATCATCTGCAATCTGGAATCCTAAAAGGAGGATACTGTCTTGCATTCTTGTTGATGAAACCCCTCTTTTAAAATTTGAAATGCATGACGCAATAATTTCTAATCCAATTCTTTTCGTGAATCCTAACTGAAAATCTAAAAGTGGATTGATAAACCACTCGTTAACTTGTCCTTTAAACTTCCAATGATCATTGTATTTTCCATATGTGCTTCCGATAGTCATTGAAGGTTCGATTGCTGGGTGACCAGGTAACATGTTTACAGGAGTTGGAGAGAGTAGAGGACCAGAAAACCAGGGAATGTATTTGATATCTGGATATTTTGCTAAATGATCATATGTTTTTTGCTTACAAAAACATGAAGAAGTTATTCCAATCGAAATCGAGAAAAAGATTAAGAAACACCATCTTTTTACAAGCATCCCGACTCCTTAAATAAACTTGCGTTAAACAAAGAAATTTTTAAGAAAATTAACTAACTAATTTTATTCCGCATTTTAATAAATCCGGAAAAAGAGTTGAGCATTGCTTTCAGTTTCCTTAAAGATTCAAAACCTATCTTTAGAACAAACATTGGTTTCATGGGAAATATGGGCTAAAGGGGGAAGTAAAAACAATATTTAGAGTTTTTTTAAACAGCGAATTCCCATGTAACTCATGGGAACTCCAAATAAAATATAATAAAACCAATAACGCATATTCCACTGCAAGTGAACGATTCCTTCCTTTGAAAAGAAAAGGACAAGCAATCCAAGTAAGGTGAGGTTGATTCCAATAGATAGAAGAAGTAAAGGCCACATGACACCTTGCATGGGTTCTTCTACTTTTGTTTCTGTTTGGGTGACTTGGGTTTCTTTGTTTTCAGCTTGATCATAGCCTTGAAATAAGGGGGTTTCTTTTGGAGGAGTCACCTTTGTAAAAGAGGTTTTTTCTCGGTTATCAGGAATCCCAAGACCTTGCTTATTTCTTACAGAATAGGGAGGCTTATAGAGAGAAGCTAAGCTTTCTTCAAGAGGTTGAGATTGAAAACGTCCATCAACATTTAAAGGCATTGCTTTAGGATCGTTTTCAGGGGGCAATAAATCACTACCACAGAAAGGGCAATAGGTTGCGTCATGACTGACATTAGCCTCACAGCTCCAACAAACTTTTGTATGTTCAACTTGATTCATACTCACTCCTTATACTTTCTCTTTAATGATTTTGTCCTCTATTTTAGAAGCTACTTAGTAGAAGCAGAGCACTTTTCTTTAATTTTAGGGTTTTTGTTTTTGATTAGAAAGAAAAAATCACCAATTTTTTTCTTTCAAAGGAATGTTTTGTTTTTCTTGCATTTATTTTGCAAAGAATGAAAAAGTCTTAATGTGGGACTGTTTAAATTTCTTCTCGATCTTATGAGGAATGCAGAATGAATCAAAATTTTATCAAAAATAGAGCGCAAAACCTCTTCCTTCAGGTGGAGGATCTAGAGCTCTCAGGCGCCTTTTTGCTGCTGTTCAATGGATTCCACGCAAAGCAGA
>JANQJX010000179.1 GCA_028281425.1 Simkania sp. | reverse complement strand
CTCTGATAGTCAGATAGACTTTGCTTCTTTCCATAAGTCTACCTAACCTCTGCACTTTATCGTCCCTTTTGCTATGTATTTTACTTTACCTTTGACATTAGTCTATTATGAACAAACTAAAATCTGGATTGGTACATTTCGAGGGGTTGTGCAAAAAGCCCTATTATCAACGCATCAAAATATTAGAAACTACACTTTGTAAAGTAACTTTTTGACAGTTGAAGTGTAAAAAATTTACTTGATAGATATTTTTTTAATTCCCTTATAAAAAATGACTTAAGAATAACAAAAAAGTCTAAAAGTTGCTATCTGACCATTTTGGGAGGGTCGAGGGTATGGGATCAAAAATAACACCAAAAACGATTCATAATACTTAGTGTGAATTTTTTTTCTTGTAATTTTTCACACTAAAATATAAAACTAGATTTTAGTGTAAATTTGGTAATAAAATGACAAATTTTTTCGGTCGAGACAACGAACTCAAAAAATTAAGAGGACTGTTGAAAAAAGACTCAGCAAGCTTGGTTATTATCAAAGGAAGAAGAAGAATCGGGAAAAGTAGGCTTGCACTAGAATTCGGGAAAGAATCTAAAAAGTGCTTAATTTTCTCTGGAATGCCCCCTTCCAAAAATTTAACTGCTCAAGAGGAAAGAGATGATTTCTCAAATCAAATGAGCAGAGCCTTAAAAATCCCTCAATTTAAAACAGAAGATTGGGGCGACCTACTCTATTATCTTTCGAAGGAGACCAAAAAAGGACGAATTTTAATTGTTTTAGATGAAATCAACTGGATAGGAAGTACAGACCATACGTTTTTAGGGAAACTTAAAACAGCTTGGGATCAATTTTTCAGCAAGAATCCAGAATTAATTATGATTCTATGCGGTTCTTTATCAGGTTGGATCGAAAAAAATATATTAACTAATACAGGATTCGTAGGAAGAATTTCTAAAACGTTTACGCTTCAAGAGCTTCCCCTTCATATCTGTAATTTATTTTGGAAGGAGAGTCGCGATCATGTTTCCCCATACGAGAAGTTTAAGTTTCTCTCTATTTCTGGAGGAATTCCAAAATATTTAGAAGAGATGTTGCCGCAAAAAACTGCGGAGGAAAATATTTTTAACCTAGCCTTTCAAAACGATGGATTTTTCTTCAGAGAGTTTAGCCAACTCTTCCATGATCTTTTTTCAAAAAAAAGCACCAAATACAAAAACATCCTTAAAGCATTGTCAGAAGGTTCTAAAGGGCTTGATGCGATCTATAAAGCCCTCAACCTCAAAAAAACAGGATATATCGTTTCCGAATACATGGACGACCTTGAGGAAGGCGGGTTTATTCAAAGAGATTTTACATGGAGCCTTGGGAGTCATCGAAAATCAAAGCTTAGTGTTTATAGACTGAGCGATAATTATTCGAGATTCTACCTGAAATACATAGAGCCTCATATAGACAGGATCAAACAAGGAACGCTAACAAAAATTCCCTCTTATGAAAGTATTTTGGGGCTACAGTTTGAGAACCTTGTTTTGAATAACCGAAAATCTATCTACGATCTGCTGGAAATAGACCCAGGGTCTATTGTCATAGATAACCCTTACTTTCAGAATGCGACAAAGAATCAGGCGGGATGCCAAATTGATTATATGATTCAGACAGAACATGAAATTCTTTACCTCTTCGAGATAAAATTTTCTAAAAAGAAAATCCAAGCAAAAGTTATTCAAGAAGTTAAAGAAAAAATTAAAAATCTTTCTCCTCAAAGAGGGTTATCGGTACGCCCTGTACTTATTCATGTAAATGGGGTAGGTGATCTTGTTAGAAAAAGCAACTACTTTACTCATATCATAGATTTTTCCGACTTCCTTTCAATGAATCCCAACGCATAAAGAAAACGATCACTTTCTTTAATTAGTGAGGAGTAAAGAGAGCTAATGTATAGTTTGCTCAAAGAAGGGAGAGGGGTCTATGCTGTCGCTAGAGTATTTGGGATTTCTAGATATATCGTTTATAGAGAAAAATGATTTTTTTGAATTTTTCCATTGATTGAAAATATGTCAAAAAATGACATAACCCACATTCCGCACCCTTCATCCTGATAAATAGATTTTTTCAAACGGTTCTCCTAAGATCATCAGTATATGTCTTTTAGTCGGATTCAAACTCAGCACCGTTTCTTTTACCTTAGACTTGCCTTTTTGAAGGAGGAGATGGACCCCTTCAAAAATTTGAAATATCCATTTCAAGCTTGGTCGTTTTGTA
>JANQJX010000135.1 GCA_028281425.1 Simkania sp. | reverse complement strand
CTATGCAGAGTCTTTCTCTAAAATTTACTGGAAAAAAGTTCTTTGGAGTCAGGGCTATTTTGCCGGCTCTGTAGGAGGGGCGTTCCTTGTCTGCTTTGCAAGGAAGAGGGTTTGCGCTCTATTTTTGATAAGACTTGTATTCATTATAATTTTCTAAGCTTATCCATGTAACCATCTTTAGCTTATTTCCAATCGATGGCGCGAATTGGTCGCAACTTGGGGTTTAAAGGCTATCAAAAGAAAGAGAGGGTAGTTTCATATAAATTCAAAAAGGTTTATATGCCCTGTTTTTGTGATGATGATCATATCTTCTAATCGCACTCCCCCTTTTCCATGTAAATAGATCCCCGGTTCAATGGTAAAGACCATCCCTGCTTCTAATTTTTGTTGCTCTTTTTGCAAATTTGGAGCTTCATGGACATTAAGTCCAATACCATGCCCTAAACCATGCAACATTTGTTTTTCATATCCTGCCTCTTTTATGATTTTTCGAACGACTTCATTTAATTTTTTGATCGGTGTTTTGGGATAGCAAAGATCAATTGCTGCCTTTTTTGCTTGTGCAACGACCCTTCTCATTTTTTCAAGTTCGTTGTCTTTTTTATTTCCGAAAAAAAAGGTTCGAGTCATATCGCTTGCATATCCATCAATGTAAACACCAAGATCCATTAAGACAAGATCATCTTTTTTGAGTTTCGTGTTTCCTGTGTCATAGTGAGGATAAACTGAGTTAAGCCCAAAAGCAATAATAGGAGGAAAAGAGAGTCCATTGGCTCCATTTTTCTTACAAAAATATTCAAACTCTAAAGCGATCTCTCTTTCTTTTATACCTACCCGAAGTAAATTTTTTACGTGTAAAAATCCCAAAGAAAGAAGCTTAGCACTTTTTTTAATCGCTTGAATCTCAAAGGGAGTTTTGATGATGCGAAGAGAGCTTATTGGGTCTTCTATGGGCTTGAGTTTTATGACTCCTTGTTTTTTCTCCTTTCGATTGATTTTTTGAATCATCTTTTTAAGAGACTCTAAGTCCTTATAAGAAATCCCTTTATCAAACCCTAAATAGGTCTCTTTTCCCTCCTTTTTCAAACTGAGATATCTTACAAAATTTTCTTCATTGCTTTCTTTCACCAAGCAACACTTTGTTTTTTTGGCGAATGCAAAGTAGCGTCCATCAACAAATAAACAGGCTGAATTCGTGCTAAATAACATTTTTCCTAAAGAAAGTTTTATCCCTGTAAAATAAAAAATATCCAAAAGATTTTCTATCAGGAAAAAATTCATGCCCCAATTTTTTATGAGGATTTGCATAGCCTTTTGCCTAGGTGCGAAAATATTTTTTGATTTCTTCATGACTTAAATAAGCCCATATAGGGTTCCCTTTTGGGGTATAAGGAGATAAGTTTTTTTGCAAGAACTCTTTTGTAAGAGCTTTGGCTTCCTCTAAAGAATAACTCTTTTGATGTAAACTTGTAAATGGCAAGATGGAAAGAACAAGTTCTTTTTGATGTTTTTTTTGCAAAACTTTTTCATTGCCAATTCGATCTAAAGTTGTCATGAGATCATGCAAAACCGTTTCGATTTGATCTTGAGGGAAAAGGGGGGGGATAGCATCGACAACAAAAGTATTTTCTCCAAAGATGCGAATGGATATTCCAAGTTTTTGTATCATATCAAGATGCATTTCAATTTGCTTTGTTTCAGGCTTTGAAACCTCAAATGTTAAGGGAAACATCAATGTTTGAACTTCTCCTTTTTTTTCGAAACGATTTAGAAATGATTCATATGTCAAACGTTGGCTAACTCCTTTTAAGTCAATAAGGAGCATTCCTTCACTTTTATCAGAAAAAAAAGGAGCGTTAAAGCTTTTAGCATCTAAGAGCAAATAGCTCTCGAGAAGACCTATCACAGGTAAAGGAAGGAAAGGAAGTGGGAGGGTTTCATCTTCTTGATTTAAGCGATAAATCGGCTCAAATTTACTTGACCAACAAGCAGAAGCAACTGTTTGATGTTTTGGAAAAGAAGGAGATTTTAACACAAGTTTCATCTTATCTTGAAGAGCCATAAAGATGGCCTTTTGAATAAAAGCTTGAGCTATTTGAGTTTCACGTAAACGGATCTCTTTTTTTTGGGGATGAACATTAATGTCAATCCACTCTATTGGTAAGGTAAGATAAAGCACAAAAGAGGGGTGGTGATGTGAAGGGAGACTCGTTCCATAGCCTTCATAAATAAAACGTTTGATTTGAGAGCATTCAATGGAACGTCCATTGACAAAAAGATGTTGGCAATTTTGCATTTTGCGCGCATCTTGAGGAGTCCCGATAAAGCCAAATATCAAGCACTTATTTTCTTCAAAATCCACTTTAATGCCCTTTTGAAGAAAAACACTTCCTAACACTTTTTCAATCACTTCTTCTTTGATTGTTTTATGATCATGAGATTTGGGCATGAAGGTAGAAAAGATTTCTTTCCCATCAGCAATGCACTTGATTTCCAAATAAGGTTGTGCCAAATTTAATCTTATCAAGGCTTTGATGATCGTATGTTGGCTGGTACGTGGCGATTTTTGAAATTTTCTCCGAGCAGGAACGGGGTAAAATAGGGACTTGACTGAAATTGTTGTTCCCTTTTGGTGTTTGATTTCTCGAATGGTATTGATTTTTCCTTTATCGGCATGAAGAGAGAAAGCGGTTTGATGTTGGCAAGAAGTGATTTCTATTTGAGAAATTGCAGCAATAGAGGCCAATGCCTCACCACGAAATCCCAAAGTAAGAAGCGTTTGTAAATCTTCTGCTGACTTAATTTTTGAAGTTGCATGTCGCTCCAAACAGAGCATCAAATCATCATACCCCATTCCTTGACCATTGTCGGTCACACAAATCTTTTGAAACCCTCCTTGACGGATTTCAACAATGATGCGAGAGGCTTTAGCATCTATACTATTTTCAATGAGTTCTTTAACCACACTTGCAGGATTTTCAATCACTTCTCCAGCAGCGATTTGGTTAATTGTCTCTTCTGATAAAACACGAATATGTTTCATGTTTTCCTTTTTTAAAGAAGGTCAAAGCAATTCCATTATACATAAATTTCTTTTACGAGAATTGAAATGGTTGTTTTTTTAGTTTTAATGAGTTAAAATTAAAGCTTGATAAATTTAGGTAGGTGTTATGATTATAGCAGGTCATGTAAAGTGGGGTTGTCGGGATTATTGGGATCATTATTGTTGTCGGAGGGGAAGGAGAGAGTCTTCGTTTCAAAGTGACTATCATGCGAGTAATTATGGAACACAAAATCAACAGCATGACATAGAAAAATCAAAATGTTATAAAAAGATGTGTTGTATAAATGCTCTTTTTATGACATGTGTAATTGGAGGAGTTGGTTTGGTTATGTTTACGCATGATAATAAGTTGAGAGATGTTGGTTTTGCATTCATCGGTGCTGGAACAGTAGGCTTCATTGCAACATGTTCATGCTGTGTTTTTCAAAAAATACAAGAAATACGAGACATAAAAAAACGGAATCGCTTCAATACGAATGTGACAATTCATGAAACCGTCCTTTAACTCATGGTTGGCTTCCCTAAGCTAAGGAGCCACTGATCCAAAAAATTAGCTGATTCTTTCTAATTCTTCTAGATTTTAAGCACTTCCATTGTCTATTCTTCTATTTTAATATCTCGGACTATCTCCTATTTCATATCATTGGCTTTTAGAATAAGTAGATGTACAAGGTGAGCGCTGAGCCAAGGTAGATTGAATTTGGCGAAAGTGAAAAGCAAAGTCAATTCTAAAGATAGATGGAACAAAATAGGTCGTCCTCCGAGGCAATAGATGGAATGAGAAATGTCTAACTTAAGGAAGATGTATGGAATTGAGTAAAAGATGGAATTTGGATCCTATTTATTCGGGAGGTAGCCGCTCAAAGGATCTTCAACAGGCCTTTAAAAATCAATCGGCTCAATTGCATTTCTTAGAAATTTTTTTAGGGGAAAAAAACCTTAAAGCTTCGATTCAATCTCTTCAAGAATTAGATCTCAATTTGAAAGAAATGGAGCACTTTATTCATTGTTTACAGGCGCAAAACATCGAAGATATAGAGGCCTTTTTCTTAGATGATCAAATGAAGCAGCTTAAAGCTCATTTTTCAAACCTTTTCAATCGGTTTGATTCTATTTTAGCTCATACTTCTGAAAAAGAATTTGAAGCCCTTCTTAAGGATTCCAAAATAGCCCCCATTGCTTTTGCTCTAAAAGAACGTCGATTTCTTGCAAAAGAACGTCTCACTCCGGAGGAAGAAACTTTCATCAACGATTTAGGAGTGAGTGGTTACCATGGGTGGTGTCAAATGTGGGAAAGCTTAATAGGAGACATGTGTTTTTCATTAAATGGGAAAAATCTTTCATTGGGTCAAATAGAAAATACCGTAGATCATCAAGAGCGTAAAATACGAAAATTAGCTTTTGAAACAATAGAGAGTTCCTTTGAGAAAAAGGAGGGTCTTTTTGCTCAAGTTTTAAATCATTTAGCAGGATTTCGACTGACAATGTATCGTAAAAGAGGGTGGAACTCTATCTTAAAAGAGCCACTGATTCTCAATCGCATGGAACATAAGACATTGCAAACCATGTGGCGAGTTGTTCAAAAGTATCAAAAAATGTTTTTAACCTATTTCGACAATAAAGCTGCTTTACTTCGCCTTCCTCAGTTGAGTTGGTATGATATGATGGCTCCTATTGAAAAAAATGAGCTAAGGATTCCCTATGATGAAGCCGCAACTTTTATCGTCGATGCATTTCAATCGTTTAGCCCTCAAATGGCAACCTTTGCACATCAAGTTTTAACATCTCATTGGATTGATGCTGAAAATCGCCTAGGCAAGCACCCCGGGGGTTTTTGCACAGGTTTTCCAAAATCAGGGCAAAGTCGTATTTTCTTAACCTATGAAAATACCCCTACCAATCTCTATACCCTTGCTCATGAAATCGGTCATGCTTTTCATAATCACCTTCTTTTTTCAAAACCTAAAATGGCTCAACAAGTTCCAATGACCTTGGCCGAAACCGCTTCAACAATGGCTGAAATGATTGTGACTCGAGTCACACTCGAAAAAGAGAATGATCCTAAAAAACGTCTGTTTCTTCTAGATCACCATTTGAGTCGTGCAACTTCTTACCTTTTAAATATTTATTCCCGCTTTCTCTTTGAAACTCAATTTTATGAAGAAAGACAAAAAGGATTCGTTTCTGCAAAGATTTTAAATACAATGATGGTCGAGGCTCAAAAAGAAGCATTTGGAAAACATCTAAAGCATTATCATCCTCGATTTTGGGCTGCAAAAATGCATTTTTATATTACAGAAATGCCCTTTTATAACTTTCCATATACATTTGGATATCTTTTTAGCCTAGGAATTTTTTACCATGCATCTCAACACAAGTGTTTTGAATCTATTTTTACCTCTATTCTTAAAGATTCAGGGGAAATGTCTGTCGAAACTCTTGCAAAAAAACACTTGGATGTTGATTTACAACAAGAAACTTTTTGGGATCAAACTCTTTTTCTCTTAGAAAAAGAATGTAGAGAATTTCTTGAAGAGGCAAAAACAAATTGCATTTGAATCTTTTTTAATTCTTGAGAGATAGAATCTTTTACGATAAAAAAATTTGAAATCGTTTGACTAAAGGGAAAAACATGTAAATGTCAATAAATGTTAGCTAGCCCATGTTTTTATGCCACCTCTTTCGAAAAGAGATGCAGATTATTTTTCGAGACTTAAGAAATTCCCGAAGGGATCCATTTGTAATCTAAAAGAGTTTATTGGATGGCCCAGCAAAACAGAGCGTGTAAATTTTTCAAAATTGGCGTAAAATGGGAGCTAGTCCACGTTTTGGAGATACTTTGAAATTGATTCGATTTTTTTTCACTCTTATTGTTTTAGCGACCCTTTGTGTTGGGGTTTTTTGGTTATTTGACACTTATCCCGACTTTAAAGAAAAAGTGTTGGAAAAACTTCCTAAACCCTCTTGTATTGCTTTTGAAAAACGCTTTAGTTCTGAGCAAATTTTAGATAATGAGCGTTTTTCTCTACTCAGTCATCAAAAGCTTAAGCAAAGTCAGATAACGCTTAAATTTTACCCTTTGCTTCTCATGGAAGTCAAATTTACAAGTCCCGATCACTCAACTCATGAAGGAGTGATTTTATGGGATCTGATCGATGGCGAAATGGTCATCGATGCTGATTCTTGGAAGAAAACACATGGATTTGCAGATTGCATTCAAGCCCATACAAATCGCTATGAATATCAAATCATCAAAGCGATTATAGAAAATCATAATCAAATTCATCGAGAAGTTTTGAATCAGCTTGTCAATATTGATCCACTTTTAATCGAAAAATGGCTTAAAAGGTGCGTTAAAAAAAAACTCGTTGTTTGCCATAAAAAAACCTATCGTGTCCATATTCAAAACCCTAGATTCTCTTTTGTTCCTATGACAAAAATAGCTATGCCTTTGGCCACAAGAAATTATAGAAATGTAGAAAGATCGAAAAAATATTTTTCTTCAGTGCAAATCATTCAAACAGCAAAAGCTGCTTTTGGAAATGATTTTGCTATTAGACGGAGCTATGACGTGCATCTTCCCATCTATTCTTTTTCGATGCAAAATCGAGATGGTTCAATTCAAATCGTTTACTACAATGCCCTGAATGGTCAACGCTTTTTTCCTTCTGGTTTATCAGGCTAGGGGGTGTCTGAAAAATATTTTTAGTGTATAAAATTTTCTTGTTTTTCTTATTTAAGAGGTTTTGATATGGCACGTATGATGCTTAAAGACCCAGATTGGACAAGGCTTGAACCTTTGCTTCCCAAGCTAATTAAGGAAAAAAAGGAAGGCCTAGAAAAGATGATTGAATTGTGATCGAAGGGATATTTTATGGATCTTTCTCATAGGAGCACCTTGGGAGAGATTGACCGCCTGAGTTTGGATCATGAAAAAATTTGTGGGATTTCAAGAGAGGGGCTTCATTGCTTGCATATTGGGATGGTGAAGATGAAATCTTGCTTCAGACACCCCCTAGTCCACTTTATCTTGCTCAAAAAAGAAATCAGGGGCTAAAATTACTTAAAGCTTTACTTTAGCCCCCATTTCTTTTGAAAATGTTTGTGAACATTTCCTGCATAGGGCCGATTGAGAAATCTCGAAAAAACAAAGTAGCCAACCTTTCTTTTCTATCTTGTAAGAAATGTGGGTTGGGGGAGATTTATTGACATCAAGGGATTGCCTGAAACTGAAAAGTTTTTTGGATCCATTGAGATTTTTCTCGAAAATTGTGAAAGGGGCAAATTCATGGACTCTTGAGGGTAAAAGGAGATGCGACTTATCTTAAGGCCTAAGGAGAAAAGATCCTTTAGACAATAATTTTCCAGTTTAAGGCAGTTCTTTAAATGGAAAGATGGCTGAGTGGCCGAAGGCACGTCCCTGCTAAGGACGCGTATCCTTACGGGTACCGAGGGTTCGAATCCCTCTCTTTCCGATTTTTTAGATCTTAAGACAAGGCATCAATATTCATAAAACGGAAGGTGTATGTAAGATTTTTATGAAAAGATTTAGATGTTGGATTGGATTTCTAGAAAAATTGTTGTAAAAGAGTGGCCAAAGTGCTGTTTTAAGTAAGTTTTCATAAAAACCTTTGCAATGCACGTTACTAAAAAATTGATGATGAAACAGATGTAAAAGATCCCGAAAGCAAAATTGAAATTTTTTTCTTGGGTTTGTAAAAAATGCGGGTTAAAATGGGTAAAAACTCTATTTATACACTAACCCTAAGAAATTTTAGTCGATCTAATGGTTGAAAAAATAGCATCCAAAGTTAAAATTGCCCCTTCTTCAAAAGAATCAGAAATGATGGTGCTTGGATGCATGTTAACGAAGGTTAACAGTCTCAATATCGCCTCAGATGCTCTTGATTCTACAGATTTCTATTATAGTGAACATCAGCTGATTTTCAATGTTCTAAAAAGACTTTTTAAAAGTGATAAACCGGCTGATATTCATTTGGTTTCTGAAGAACTTAAACGGATAGATAAACTTAAAGAGGTTGGAGGAATCTCTTATTTAATGACGCTTGCTCAATATGCTGGGACATCTGCTTACATTGAAGAATATGTAGAGCTTATTAGAGATAAATCGGTTTTACGTCAATTGATCCTTGCTGCTCAAGAGATAGAAAAAGAGGCCTTAGAAGCCCCTGCAAGTGTTCACGGTTTTCTAGATGATGCGCAAGCAAAACTCTTTTCTATTAGTCAAAAGTCAAATAGGCGCAATGGTTTTCTTGTTAAAGATATTATCTCTGGAGTCAAATCTCAATCCAAACTTCCCTATTTAAAAGAATTACAAGACAGGCAGGAATCTTTTTTTGAAAAGGGAGAAGAAGCATGCAATTTTAATGGGATTCCAACTGGATTTTCTAATCTTGATAAGATGATCAATGGGCTTGCCCCTTCCAATTTAGTCATTTTTGCTGGCCGACCTGGAATGGGAAAAACTGCTTTTGCTCTTAATATTGCCGAACATATTTGTTTTAAGCAAAATCTGTCTGTTGGGATTTTTTCTCTCGAAATGAGTGCCGAGCAACTTATCCATCGTATTATCTGTTCTCAATCCGAAGTAGAATCGAATAAAATTTTAATTGGATCGCTTAATGGAACCGAATACCAAAAAGTGGTCGAGACCATCAACAAAATGCAAAACCATACCATGATTCTCGACGATCAACCTGGCCTTAAAATTACCGATTTGCGTGCACGTGCACGTCGCATGAAAGAAGCTTATAATATCGATTTGTTAATCATCGACTATCTTCAGCTTCTTTCAGGATCAGGCTCTTATTTCCATTCCGATAGTAGGCAACATGAAATCTCAGAAATTTCGCGTATGTTAAAAAATTTAGCACGCGAACTTAATATTCCTATTTTTTGTGGCTCTCAGCTCTCCCGTAAGGTTGAAGAAAGATCTGGGCATCGTCCTATGATGAGTGATCTAAGAGAATCAGGATCGATCGAACAAGATGCTGATATTGTCATGCTCCTTTTAAGACGTGAATATTATGATCCCCATGATAAACCGGGACTTGCAGAAGTTATTGTAGGTAAAAACAGACATGGAGCAACCGGTCAATTAGAACTTGCTTATCGGAAAGAATTTGCTCAATTTGCTAACTATAGTTCTCTTGATTTTTCGGATGAAGAGTAGATGTGATTTATTTTTTAAAATAATTAACTCACCTTACGCAAAAGAGTGTTAAAAGATTTTTTTGAATAGATAAGGTTGAGATCTTAATTCTTCTCCTCACATAAGATTTTGAGCAAAATAAATAGAACCGAGAAGAGCTGCATTTTCATTCAAAACAACTTGAATTGGAATTGTATGCAATAAATCAGCAAACCGCCCTTTATCCAAAAAAGCTTCCATAAATGCTTCTTTTTTCAGAACCTCTAAAATCTTGGGAGCAATGCCCCCTCCTAAAAAAAGCCCTCCAAGAGCAAATATTTTAAGTGCAACATTCCCCAATTCAGCACCATAAATACTACTGAAAATCTCAAGTGTTTTTATAGTTGCTTTCGATTTTTTTTTCAGACCCAAATCAGAAATCATACGAGGAGCATCTCCACTTTCTATCATCTCAAACTGCTTCGGATCTTTTTCTTCCCTTTTGCTATCTATCAAAAAACGGTAGATGTTGTAAAGACCTGGTCCTGATAAGACTCTTTCATAAGAAACATGATCGAATTTTTTTCTTAAATAAAAAAGCAAATCATCCTCAAGCTCATTTCTTGGAGCAAAATCACTATGCCCTCCTTCACAAGCAAAGGGATGATGTTTTTTCCCATCAAAATAAATCCCTACTTCTCCAAGACCCGTTCCCGCCGATACCATTGCTTGATTTCCCTCTACCTTGCAATTCCCCTGATTGAGAATGCAAAATTCATCTTTGCGAAGCATTTTTAACCCATAAGCATTTGCTTCGAGATCGTTAATTAACCTTACTTTTTCAATTTTTAGTTCTCTAGAAATCCTATCCGCATCAACAAGCCAAGGAAGATTCGTCGCCTCTGCCTTTCCTTTTCGCACAGGACCTGCAATTCCTAAACAGATGCAATCAACTTTTTCATTTCCATCTGATAAAAAGATGGAAATGATTGCTTCCAAGTCAGAATAGTTTTGACTCTTAAATTTCCTTTCCCTGATCAAATGATTTTGATCAAATTCTTGTTTATAAAGGGCAAGGTGGGTTTTTGTTCCCCCAATATCTCCAGCTAAATAAATCATATTTTCTCCTTTTTCTAGAGTTAACAAATCTTTGAATTTTTATCTTCTATAGATAAAGGAATCAAATCTGCTAAACTAAAAAAGAAGAACTTTTCATTCTACAGAGAGTGATCTTCATAAGAGCAGTCATTTAAAAAAGAAAAAAGGTGTTTCTATGTCTACCCCAGAAGATGCAGCAAAGAAAAAAGCGCTAGAGCTTGCTATTTCTTATATCGAAAAGCAGTTTGGAGAGGGATCTATTATGTCCCTTGGAGATCATTCCAACAAATCCTCAGTCAATACAATTCCAACAGGTGCTCTTTCACTTGACATTGCTTTAGGAATTGGAGGTGTTCCAAGAGGACGTATCATTGAAGTTTATGGCCCTGAATCCTCAGGTAAGTCCACTCTTGCAACCCATATTGTTGCCAACTGCCAAAAAAAGGGAGGAAAAGCAGCTTATATCGATGCTGAACATGCACTTGACCCCGGATACGCAGCTAAAATCGGAGTCAATTTAAATGAGCTTATGATCTCTCAACCCGACTGCGGCGAGGACGCTCTTAATATTGCTGAAATACTTTCACGTTCTAATGCCATCGATCTTATTGTGATTGATTCAGTTGCAGCTCTTGTTCCCAAATCAGAATTAGAAGGAGAAATTGGAGATGCTTCTATTGGACTCCAAGCTCGATTAATGTCTCAAGGACTTAGAAAACTCACTTCAACTCTTTCTAAAACCAAAACATGCGCTGTCTTCATTAACCAAATTCGAGAACAAATAGGAAAAATGTTTGGCAATCCCGAAACAACACCAGGAGGAAGAGCCCTTAAATTTTACTCTTCGATCCGCATGGAAATCCGACGCACAGGCTCGATTAAAGGAAATGACAATATAGACGTGGGAAATCGCATTAAAGTGAAAGTTGTCAAAAATAAAATGGCACCTCCTTTTCGCATTGCAGAATTTGATATTCTTTTCAATGAGGGAATTTCACGTGTTGGTTCATTGATTGATCTCGGTGTTGAAAAAGGAATTCTTGATAAAAAGGGGGCTTGGTATAGTTATAAGGGAAGCCGTCTTGGTCAAGGAAAAGAAACCGTAAGAGAAGAAATCAAAAAAAACCCTAAACTGATTGAAGAAATTGAAACTCAAATTTTAAAGAAAATCAATCAGTTGCAGGAAGAAGAAGTTCTTGCTTTGACTTGATCACTTAAAAAACGGGAAAGAAGCTCAAATTTTAAATTAAAAATCTCAAGTTTTTTCATTTGGGCTTCAAAGGCCTTGATTTCTTTTTCAAAAAGAAACGTTGCAGCCTCAACCCCCAAAACAAGAGCAAGATTTAAAGGCTTTTTCCCTCTTCTATCCTGCTCTAGATCATAAACATCATCAGCAATTTGAAAAGCCATCCCAAAATGATAAGCCCCCTTTTTGAGTTCATCAATAAGAGAAAGCTGCCCTCCCCCGAAAAGAAACCCAAAAGTAAAAGCAACCTCAAAAAGAGTTCCCGTCTTTTTTCTTATGGCCTCTTTAAGCTTGCCTACCTTTCCTTTATGACAAAAAAGATCAAGAAACTGTCCTCCTGTAGCCCCAGAAAAACCGGCAGCCTTTGAAGCACATTCCAAGGCAATCATCCCCACCTGATCCGAGTCTTTAGAAGTTTCAAAAAACCTCTTAGAGCTCTGAGAAATTAAATGAAACCCCTCTGTAATAAGAGCATAACTTGCAAGAAGCGCAACCGCTTCTCCAAAAACCTTATGTAAAGTGGGTTGGTTACGCCTTTTATCATCATCATCCATACAAGGTAAGTCATCAACAATTAAAGAAGCTGTATGAAAAAACTCAACAGAAAGAGCAGGTAAATAAACCTCTCGCTTCATCCCCAATCCTTCAGCAACTAGCAAAACAATAATAGGACGCAATCTTTTCCCTCCATTTAAGAGGGCATATTCGCATGCATCGCGCAGTAGATTCTTTTCTCCTATTAAAGGAATACGTTTTCTCAAATGGCTCTCAAATACTTCTTTATAAGAATCTAAAAAAGAAAGATCAAACATGAAAAAAGCTTTCCCTTTTTAAATTAGATGTCAAAACAGATTTAAGAGGACCTATTTTTGAATTTTTTCTCAGAAGAAGTCCCGGGTTTAAAACAGTATGACACCCAATAAAAGTAGCATCTCCAATAATAGCTCCTAATTTTTTAAAACCTGTTTTCAATATTTCTTTTCCAACACAAATCGTAACCTCTTCTTGATCTAAACGATAATTAGCACAGATGACTCCTGCCCCTAAATTTACTTGATTACCCAAAATAGAGTCTCCAACATAATTGAAATGGGGAGCCTTAGCTCCATTTAAAAAAATGGCTCTTTTGACTTCTGTTGCATGTCCAACGACACATCCATCTCCCATTAAAACATAAGAACGGACATAAGCCAAGTGACGCACCTCACAATTTCTTCCAATCAAGCAAGGCCCCTCAATATAAGCTCCAGGTTGAATGCGGGTCCCTTTTCCAATAGAAATCAATTTAGGATTTATAAGAGTGACTGAACTTGGAACATTGCATTCTATCTTTCCAAGTTCAACATGATGAAAAAAAACTTCAAGTTCTTTTAAAGCTAACCATACCGGCTTTTCCTGAAAAAGGAAGGCGTGTTGAAAAGAAGTAAGATTAAAGAAGTGATGTGGGAAAAGGGGATGCAACATTTAACTAGGATATTCCAAAAGGATGGATTTGTTCAATAGAAGAAAAGATCAAGAGATTTATCTCTAATTTCTTCTTCTTCTTCTTATCTATGTGGAAATGTTGATAACTCGAAATTTTGTAAGAGAAATGGGAATGTTCATAATCTGTCTAAAAAAGGTTAAAATGTTGATGACTTTTTTTTCTTTGTGCATGTCGACATGTTTTGTTTGAGTTATGAACATAAAAAAGAGACAGTTTTCCACAAACATTCTATTGAGATTGCCTGTTTCATAAATCCAAAACCCATAATTAACCCGCATGATACTCTATTTCTCTGGGATATCCAATAAATTCTGTTAGGTGAGGTTGCAAACTTACCCATTGGAGAATTTCTTAGTTTTCCTCTGCAAAAAACCGTTCTTTTTTTGAACTTTCAGATTTGTTTGTCTCTAAAGAATGAGTTAGGTGAATTTTAAGAAAAAAAGAAATCTGGGTGAGAGGATTCGAACCTCCGACCCCTAACACCCCATGCTAGTGCGCTGGCCAAGCTGCGCTACACCCAGAAATGAAAGAATTAGGGTAGAAGTAAGGGAGGTATTTGTCAACAGTCTCATAAGGGGGCATGATGAGACTTTGCATCACTCATTTGAGTCGATTGGAAATGACCTTTTTGGCTAATCCCCATTTGAGTAGAGGTTTCTGATTGGATTTCTCTTCCATAATCAGCTGGGTAAGTTTGCAACCTCACCTAAAAGAATTTATTAGATGTATCGGAAAACAGGGCATGTGGATTTTTAGAGATGGTGAGAAATGCAGGCTAATGATTTTTAAAATTTAGAATGATTTTTTCAGAGAAATCGAGTAAACTTGTTTTTAACCAAGAAGAAAAGTGTACGACAAGTTGAAATGATGAGTTTGGAAGATCTGTTTCAGCTTGCAACAATCCTAAAATGGATCTCTTTAAGGAATGAACTAGAAGAAAAACGGATGTTGATATGGCAATGACCTTAGAAAAGAGTTGGTATCAAGTTCTTTTAAATGAACTACAAAAACCTTATATTAAGGAGTTGAAATCTTTTTTAGATCAAGAGAAAAAAAAAGGATATATTTTTTACCCTCCAGAAAATCTGGTTTTTAATGCTCTTCGTAAAACACCTTTTAAACAGGTAAAAGTAGTCATTATGGGACAAGATCCCTATCATGGGGAAAGGCAAGCACATGGCCTCTCTTTTAGTGTTCAAAGAAATATTCCAATACCCCCTTCTCTTAAAAATATTTATAAAGAGCTGTATGACGATCTTGGAATTTCAATAGCTTCACATGGGTGCTTGGAAAAATGGGCAAATCAAGGAGTTTTACTTCTTAATGCTACTTTGACAGTACGTGCAAAAGAGCCAAGATCTCATTATGGAAAAGGATGGGAAACTTTTACTGATGCAATCATTGAAAAGCTCTGTTTAAGAAAAGATCCTCTTGTATTTCTTCTTTGGGGAAAATCGGCAAGAGAAAAATGTGAGACAATCTTAAATCATTTAGATCATCCTCATGAAGTTTTTGTTTGTGCGCATCCCTCCCCTTATTCTGCATCGCAATTTTTTGGATGCCGCCATTTCTCTAAAACAAACAATTACTTGAAAAAATGGGGAAAAGATCCTATTGATTGGTCATTGGATGAGTCCCATTTAAAAGGCTTTAGCACTTAAGTTTTAGTATGGATAAGAATATTCTAAGGCAACGCTCTTCCCTTTTATCAATTTTTTTGACATTTGGAGTTGATAATTTAGGTGCTACAATTATCTTTCCAATTTTTGCCCCCCTCTTTTTAGAACCTTCTCAAAAGCTTTTTGGCGTTGATGTTTCTTTGACATATAAAGCAACAATGTTTGGGATTTTTTTAGGAGTTTTTCCTTTAATGCAGTTTTTCTTTGCGCCTATTTTGGGAGAGTATGCTGATCATCATGGAAGGAAAAAAGCACTTGTTTTAACCACTTTTTTCACATTTATTGGATATGTTTTAAGCACCTTAAGCCTTCATCATCATTTTCTCCTTGGAATTTTTATCTCACGGCTCATTATGGGGATAGGAGCTGGGAATTTATCAATATGCCTTTCTGCTCTAGCAGATCTTAGCGATGAACCGTATCAAAAGATGAGATATTTCAGTTATGGTTCAGCTATTGCTGGGTTAACTTTTATCTTGGGCCCTTTCATTGGAGGAAAGCTTTCTGATCCAGAAGTTAGCCCCCTATTTGATTCTTCATTTCCTATGTTAATCGGTGCTATTTTAGCTCTTTTTAATGTCCTTTTTATTTTATTTGGGTTTAGTGAAACTCTCAAAGAGAGGTCAAAAATGAAATTTGATCTTGTCAAAGGAATTCACAACATTCAAATGGTCATTAAAACAAAAGCAGTTAAAAATCTTTATTTGATTTACTTTTTCTATCTTTTTTCTTGGAATATTGTCTTTCTTTTTGTTCCTGCTTTTGTTGTGCAAAAATTTCACCTTTCCAATTCAAATATTGGAGATATTTGTGCTCTTATGGGGGGATGTTGGATTTTAGGAACGAGTCTCTTGCATCGTCTTTTTCATAAAATTTTTTCTTCTAAGCGTATTCTTTTTTTCTCATTTATTTTTTATGCCGTATTAATTGTTATTGTTCCTTTTATTCTTAATCTTTTTTATTTTGTTATTATTTTA
>JANQJX010000102.1 GCA_028281425.1 Simkania sp. | reverse complement strand
TTTTATCCATTGAGTCGCGGGATTCACGGCATATTCTATGTGTGACAAGAAGCCGAGTCTGATTTAAAAAATAAGTTGGTGAATCCGCAACTCGCGTTGAGTTATGGTGATGAATGTGAGTTGAATTACGATGTTCGTGTCATTGGCTTAAAAGGGCAAGAGATGTCTGCATGTCCTAATTGAGTTCGAGATCTTCAGGCATCATTGAAAGCGTTTTATATTTACCTCCCATTTCGCGTAGTAATGCCTGCCACATTTTTTCTGGAGGAATCTCAAAAATATAATGAGAGGAAGCAGGATGAAGAAACCATGCTCCTTTTAAAAATTCTCTTTCCAAATGGCCAGCCTCCCAACCTGTATACCCTAAAGTAAGAAAAAGGGAGGAAGATAAAAGGGTCACTCCTTTCTCTTGAAGAAATTCAAAGTCCCCCCCAAGATAAACTTGTGAACAAATGGGAAAACTTCTGGAAGAGAGATCTGTAAAACTATGCAAAAACATGATTTGATTAGGTTGATTGGGTCCTCCTGATCGAATGTCAAGTTTCAAATCAGAAAGCCCTTCAAAAAGGAGAATACGATCTCGCATTTGAAGGCTTAAAGGCTTATTGACGATCATCCCAAAAGATCCAATAGAACTATGATCACAAATTAAAATGACACTTCTAAAAAACATTCCATCTTCAATATCAGGGCTTGCAATGAGCAGTGTTCCCCTTTTTAAATCGGAATAGGGAATAGAGACCATATGTTTCTTACCTATGAATTTCTACTTTTCTAAGGACAATACGATTCAGCATCTTGAAGTTGCTCATTATAAAGACGTAAATTATCATAAAGCGCCTCAGCATTTCGAATTAAACTGGAAAAGTCTTCTTTAAAAGCGGAACTTTTAAAAACCTCTTCTGCATTGTCACATTTTTGTGCTCTTTCTATCAACATTGAAAGGCGAGACATCGAAGTATTGATCAAATCCACTTCTTTATTAAAATAAGAACAAAAATTTTGAGATGTTTTTAAAGCATTGAGCTCATTGACCTGTTTGAGTCTTGTTCTTTGCCATTGTTTGTTGAGATTAAACAAGAGTCCATAATGATTGACATCATTCATCAGTGTATTGACTTTACTCAAAATAGCAGTGATACGTAAATAGGTCTCATCTTCCATTAAAAACCGCCCAAAAGTCCCTTTTCCTTGCCTCATAAAGTCGGTCATCTTATCAATGGAAAAGCTTGCATTTTTCATGTGATCGATCATTAAAGAGAGGTTTGTGAAGGCTTTATCTTCGATCATTTGGTTGAGAATATAACCAAGGTCTCTTAACGTCATGTGAAAGCTCTCAACACTCATTTTGATGGTCTCAATAAGATGAGTTTGATTGATTGTTCCAAGAGCAATAGAAGCTTCTGTCATAGCATCATCAAACGCGCGAATAGAAGCTCCAAGCTCATGTCCATTTTGATCGATCCAAGCAATCACTTTATCTAAAGTCTCCTCGATTTTATCAGAAAGTTGAGAGACTTCATTAAAAGCACTTTCTATAGGATCGATCGAATCAGCATAAATAGGTGTTTTTGAAGTTATAAGAGTAGGCTTGATCCCTCTTGGAGGAACACGAGGGATAATCACAATTGATTTTTCCCCAAGAAGTCCAGAAGTTTGTACCGTCACTTCATCGGTATTATAAACACGTACACTTGAATCAACATGAAGGATGAGTTGGTAAAAATAGACCTGACCAAGTTCATCGGTTGGTTGTTCACGCGCATGAGGAATTTGCTCAATTTTCCCCACTTCACCAACCGGCTTTCCAGCAAACATGACTCTTGTTCCAATTGAAATCCCATTGATATTTGAAAAACGGACAACCAATGTTTCTTTTGCATCGCCAACACTTGGTTCTAAAAAAAGAATAATCCCAACAATTAAACCACAAGCAACAACAACAAATAATCCAATAAGAGTATTTTTCATATAATCAATCATCGATTTTTCCTCCTAAATGACCGGGGATCTTTTTCTATTGTTTGTTTTAAAAAAGCAATCACAGGGTCATCAATTTGTAAAAAAAGATCAGGTTTATCCATATAAGCAAGCACTCCATCTTTGTGAAGAGCCAACTGATCACCAACAAAAAGAGCTGAAATAATATCATGAGTGACAACAATGCTTGTTGCTTGAAGTTCATTTTGCGTTTTGACAATAAGCTCATTGATTTGCATTGCGGTAATAGGATCAAGCCCTGTTGTAGGTTCATCATAAAGAAGGTACTTGGGACGATAAACAATAAGACGTGCAATTCCAACCCTTTTGCGCATTCCTCCTGAAAGATCAGAAGGCATCTTTTTTTCTGTTCCTGCAAGATCCACAATTTCAAGAGCATGAGAAACCATGTCATTAAGCTCTTTTTTAGTATATCGCTTTCCCGTTAGAGGATTCCCATGTTGTCTTAGATAAAAAGCAATATTCTCCTCAATATTCATCGAATCAAAAAGAGCAGCTCCTTGGAAAAGCATTCCCATATTACGAATTGCTTTATACTTTTTTTCCCCTTTAAGCTCTGAAATTAAAGTATTATCGATTCTAATGACTCCTTTATCTGCTTTGGTAATTCCAATAATCAATTTAAGAAGCACACTTTTCCCCACTCCAGAGCGCCCTAAAACCACAAGGGTTTTTCCCTTTTCAATCCTAGCAAAAAGCCCTTTAATCACCTTATGAGATCCATACGACTTCCAAAGATCTTCAATTTCGATCATGTAAACCATCCCGTAGCATTTTGAAGCAAATTCAATCCCAAGGTGATCAAAAAATTGGTAAAGAGAATAAAAGTATAACAAATCACAACACTATTGGTTGTTGATCGCCCTACACCTTCTGCACCTCCTGCTGTTACAAGCCCTTTATAACACGAAATGGTAACAATTAAAATTCCAAAAACAACCGCTTTTACAATTCCAATCAGCAAATCAAAATTGGTGATATAAATAGGCATGGGATCAAAATAAGTCGAAGGAGGCATTCTAAAATAAAACACCGAAATTAAATACCCCCCAAAAATCCCCATAAAAATGCCAAAAATTGTAAGCAATGGCATCATGAGTGTTCCTGAAATGAAACGGGGTGCAATCAAATAACGACTGGGATTCACCGCCATGGTCTCGAGAGCATCGATCTGTTCTGTCACACGCATGGTTCCTATTTCTGCACACATTGCAGCTCCAACACGTCCTGTCACCATAAAAGCTGTCAAAACAGGTCCAAGCTCTGTAATCATTGCTTTGCCTACCATCAGTCCTGTTGCTCCAGCAAGCCCTTTATCACTGAGTTGAAAAAAGGATTGAGCAGCTAAGACCAATCCCGTTGAAAACCCGGTCATTGCAACAACAGGTAAAGATAATACACCAATACTATAGAGTTGCTCTTGAATAAGATACCAACAAGGAGGACGTTTGCAAATTGCTATAATGACATTCCATATGAGAAGGATATAGGCACCTGTCGATTCTAGAAAGCGAAATTTCCTTAATAAAAAACCCATATATCCATTCTACTTACAAGATCAAAAAGATAAAACCCAATTTTTCAAAAAAATTCAAAGGTTTGCACAAATAACACAAGGCTCCTGACTAGCCCACATTTCCCATGCCCAATCTAGAAAAATCCACGGTCTCAAAAAATACTTACGCAAGCCTTTTCGAAAGAGAGGGCATGCGATTAGCACCCCTTCAAAAAATAGGGATTTTGCCTCCACCAAAGGGAACTGCCTTGAGTCGAAAAATTTTGCGGATAAACCAAAAAAAACGTCGGTTAAAGAAAAAAGGCTTCTTTGATATTTTGAGCCATTTGAATAAGAGGCATTTGAATCGAAAGAACAAGACCCTCTTTAGGTTCTTCTAAAATCTCAAACTGACTTTTAAGCAGACTTGGATGAAAAAAGTGTCCTTTTCTCTCTTGAAGCCGCTTTTCAATCACCTCATAACTTCCTTTCAAATAGACAAAAACACATTTTGAAGAGACTTTAAGCTGATGGCGATACGATTCCTTGAGTGCTGAGCAAGCTAAAATCATAGATTTTTTTTGTTTCAAATGGAGAGAAATCAAGCTCCTTAACTTTTTGAGCCATGGAAGGCGATCGCTATCAGAAAGGGCAATACCAAAATGCATCTTCTCTTTATTTTTAAGAGAATGAAAATCATCACCATCGTAAAAAGGAAGATGACAAAGAGAAGCGAGCTTTTTCCCAAGAGTTGTTTTTCCAGATCCAGAAACACCAATTAAAATGATCACCACATGAACATCTTCATTTATGACCTCGCGAAGTGCACCCTATTTTTCCCTTTAGCGCTATATATATGTGATCAAGCTTTTTAATTCACTATCTAGCCCACGCATTTTGCAAGGCTTGAGAAAATCGCATTTTCCTAAAAATTTTTCAGTGAAAGGCCACAAAAAAATGAGTCTTCTCATAGAGATCTAAGTCG
>JANQJX010000008.1 GCA_028281425.1 Simkania sp. | reverse complement strand
ATCAATATCTAGCAGTTCTTCTTGAGTCATTTTTTTCCTTTGATCAGAAAAAAAATCCCCCTTTCAAAAAAATCTTTCAACGCTCTTTTGCGTAAGGTGCATTCTTGAACAACATTTTATCCCACATTTCCATCAGCTTATTTTTCATGTTCGAGCGGATTTTAGTGATCAGGTCAAGTCCTCTTGCTTGCAGCTTAAAGGAGGTTCATTTTCAATTGCTTATCTTTAAAAAATTTCCTTGGTTCATCCGCAACTCGCGTTATTTATTGCATTTCACAGTTGAAAGGGTAAAACTATACCTATAGAATTTTACTTTACCTTAGGATCAATCATAGATTTTTCTTCTAAGGAGAAAAGAAGTAAAACAAGCACAACCAACTTGCTTTCACAACATGATTTTTTTCCTATTTAAGAGGGAGTTTTTTATTTTTCAGCAAGTTTTATTAAGAGAATATCTTTAACAATCTCAGGAGAGGCTTTCCCTTTTGAATATTTCATGACTTGACCTACAAGGAAATTAAAGGCTTTATCTTTCCCTTTTTTAAAAGCTTCGATAGAAGAAGCATTTTCATCTAGAACACGGATGACAAAAGCTTCAATCATTTTTTCATCATTAAGAGCTTGAAAATTGGGGTTATTATTAATGATGCATTCGGGATCTTTTCCTTGGTTTTGAACCATAATATCTGCAACTTCTTTTGCAATTCTTCCTGTGATCTTTTTTTCATGAATAAAATTGACAAGTTTTGCAATATGCTCTGGTAAAATAGAAGAATGATAAAGAAGCTTATCAATGTCTTTAAAGCGACCCACAAATTCGACTGTCATCCAATTGCAAAGGAGAGAAGCATGAGGAGTGTTTTTAAGCCCTTTTTCAAAATAATCAGCAAGCAATTTATCATTTATAAGAATAGAAGCATTATATTTGCTAAGCTTAAGTTGATTCACATAACGATGAAAACGTTCATGAGGGAGTTCAGGTAATTCTTGACGCAATTTTTCGATATATTCTTGAGAAAGATAAATCGGTGGGAGATTAGGCTCAGGACAATAACGGTAGTCTTTAGCCTCTTCTTTAAAACGCATAGGAATGGTTTCTTTTTTTTCAACATCAAAACGGAGAGTTTGACTAGGAATGCATTTGCTAAAATCTTCATTGGGATTTTCAAGATAGATATTCACCTGCCTTTTCATTTCCGCTTCAATTGCAAGTTCCATATTGGTAAATGAATTGAGATTTTTAATTTCGTTTTTATTGCGCATTTTTTGTTCTCCCTTTGGGCGAACCGAAATATTTGTATCAATACGCAACGAACCTTCTTCCATGTTGCAGTCTGAAACATCGAGGTATTGCATGATCGCTTTAATAGCCATTGCATAACTTGAAGCATCTTTAGGAGAGAACATACAAGGAGTTGATACGATTTCTAAGAGGGGAATACCAGCTCGATTGTAGTCAATACCTACGAACTCGGAAAAATGTTTGAGCATTCCCGCATCGTCTTCTAAATGAGCATGGTCAATTTGAAATTCTTTTGTTTGTCCTTCAACATCAGCAATGACAGTTCCTCCGATAAGGAGGGGTTTGTCATATTGAGTGATTTGAAAATTGCGAGGAGAATCGGGATAAAAGTAAGATTTACGGTCAAACTTACTCATCGGAGCAATTTTAGACTGAATCGCAAGCCCAAAAAGAACTGCTTTGGCAATAGCTTCTTGGTTTAAAACTGGCAGGGCACCTGGTTGCCCTGTATCGATCATATCGATATTTGTGTTAGGCTCATCTCCAAAACGGTTAGGAGAACGGGAAAAAAGTTTAGAGCGTGTTTTGAGTTGAACATGGATTTCAAGACCTACAATCACTTCCCAATCTTTATAAGGAGTGTATCTCATAATTTTACCTCTTTATCAAAGAGAGGAGGAATAAAATTTGAAAGGTTTAAGGTTTTTTCAAGTTGATAAGCAAAATTAAGAACTCTTTTGTCTCCAAGTTGAGGCCCTAGAAGTTGAATACTATGGGGGAGTTGATCCTGATCAAGACCTATTGGCAGGCTAATTGCTGGAAGCCCTCCAAGATTTGCGCAAATCGTATAGATATCTTGCAAATACATGTGGATGGGATCAGGGATACTTCCAATTTCAAAAGCAGCTGTAGGGGTTGTTGGAAGAGCAATCAAATCACAAATTTTGAAAGCTGCTTTGAATTCACGGATGATAAGCGTGCGAATTTTTTGTGCTTTCTTATAAAAAGCATCTTGATGACCTGAAGAGAGAACAAATGTCCCTAGAAAAATACGCTGTTTAACTTCATCTCCAAAACCTTCTGCTCTAGAGAAATCATAGATTTCGTCGATAGATGTTGCTTTTTCAGACCGCATTCCATAACGTACACCATCAAATCGTGCAAGATTTGTCGAGGCTTCTGCCGTCGACAGAATATAGTAGATAGGCATGGAGTAATTGATCATATCAATGTTGACATTCACAAGCTGAATTCCAAGTTCTTTGAAAACATCGAGTCCTTTATGGAATTGTTTTGCGGCATTTCCATTAAATTTTTCCAAAAATTTATAAGGGATACCTATTTTTTTCCCTTGGACGGGAGTTGAAAGGTGATCAAGATAGGGCTCGTGATTGATATTTAAACTTGTTGAATCAAAATTACAATGATGCCCAAGGACTTCCATGACTAGAGCTGTATCCTCTACAGAAGAGCTAAAAGGGCCAATTTGATCAAGAGAAGAACCAAAAGCTACTAAACCAAACCGGGAGACTCTCCCATAAGTGGGTTTGAATCCAACTGTTCCTGTAAATGATGCGGGTTGTCGAATGGATCCTCCTGTATCGCTTCCAAGAGAAAGAGGGCAGAGCCTAGCAGCAACAGCTGCTCCAGAACCTCCTGAGGATCCTCCTGGGGAATGGGATAAATTCCATGGATTATGCGTGATTTGAAAAGCGGAATTTTCAGTAGAAGAACCCATAGCAAATTCATCTAAATTGGTTTTTCCAATAATAAGACCATCTTCTTTTTCAATGAGATGGGTTACTGTTGCATCGAAAGGGGCTTTGTAGTTGGATAGGAATTTAGAGCCACAGGTAGTGGTTTCTCCTTTAACATGGATATTATCTTTGATGGCAATAGGAATTCCAGCAAGCTTTCCAATAGGCTCTCCTTTTGCTTTTTTGAGATCAAGCTCTTTTGCTTTTTCCATCATTCTTTCTGAAAAAATATTTAAAAAAGCTTTGACGTCTTCATCAAAGGCTTGGATTCTTTCTAAAAAATAAGCGGCGATTTGAGATGCTGTCAACTCACCTTCAATAAATCCTTTTTTCAAGGCATGAGCTGTTTTTTGATACATCTAAAAGTCCTTAAAATTGAATCACGGAAGGGACACGAATCATTCCTCCAATATGAGAGGGACTATTTGATAGAAATGTTTGAGTCTCGAGAGTTTCTCCTACTTCATCTTCTCTCATGACATTTTCCATGGATTCTAAAACATGGTTACAAGTAGGGACACCTTCTACATCGATTTTTTCTATTTGATCAAAATAGATAAGAACCTGATTTAAACTTTTTAGAAGTTTATTTAAAAAGACTTCAGGACATTTGATGCGACAAAGCTTTGCTAGCGATTCTAATGTTTCTTCATTAAATTGAACCATAATTTCACACACCAAATTAAAATGGAAAAACCACTTTTAATCCTTTGAAGATAAAAAGTCAAATTTTACTTGATTTTTCTTCTGTAAGCCCACTAAACATTTGTTATTCTCCCTGAGAGCGAGGATGAGAAAATATTGAAGTATCGAAGAGGGCGCATTGAAACAACATTTAATGGGGTGTTAGCTTTAATGCCACAAGGCATTAAAGCTAACACCCCCAAAGGCTTTATAACAAATCTACTTCGTTTCACTCCTTTATTAAGGGACATATAGGTTTGGCTAGTGGTTTTGGTTTCCTAAATTCCAATTTGATTCTGGATAAGGATCTCCATTAGGGATACAAGAGAAATCATAGAGAACGAGATTGTTATGAGGTAGAGTTTTTTGGTTGTTAAGATTGGTGAAAAGAGGATCAAAAAGGAATCCTAGTTTTTGTTTTTGATTATAGAGAAACTGAATGAAGTTACGTAGAGACCAATTTCCTAAAAATTGGTCTTCTTTAGGGGTGTAATTGGTATTGAAAACAAAATAAATGCGCGATTTTAAAGCATGTGAAAAAGCAGGTGTTGTCCAATTGACTGGAAGGGGGGATAAAAAATATTCTGTATTTTTTAGATCTTTCGTCGTTGTAAAAGCAGAAACAAGTTCCATGTCTCGATTGGAATGGATTTTTTTGATTTGTTTTTTAGTAGGAGCATTAAGATAAGGCGGGCGAATTTCAATAAACTGTCCTGGAACAAATTTTCCTTTTCCTTTAGAGCTCCCTGTAAGGAAAAAAGTATGAATCCCTTTTACTTCTGTACATCCCTTAAGACAGCTGATATAACCGGGTCCTTTGATAAAAGGAACTCCTTTTAAAGCCCTATTTAATTGGTTGCTAAGATTATTGACCGATTTAGTATTAGAAATAAAAGGATTAGGTAAAACTTTATAGTTTTGATAGGTGATTGGGATCAATCGATGATCACCAAGGTTGAGATAAACCGTATTTAAAAGGGGTTCTTGATGAGAACAAGGTCGCCAAGAAGGAGGGAAGTAGTATGGAGGTTTAGAAGGGTAATTTTGTGGAAGATGAATTCCAATTTCTTTAGGGTTATCGATAAGTTGAAGATCTTTATTCAATGGAAATGAAGCTATATTGGCTAAAGCAAGATCTTTTTTGTCTACAGGAAGAATCATTCCAATACGCATAGGGTAAAAAGAATTTTTAGGAATCCATTCAGGAATCGCTGTCTCTGCAATAGCAGAAAAACGAAATTGATCAAATGCATTGATAAGGTTTTGATAAATAACATCTTCATGTTCTGTTTTTAAAAGGTTGAGAGTAATTCCAGAAATCAAGGGAGATTTTTTATCTTGAGACTTATAGATTTCATTTATGATGCTTATCCATTCCATTTTTTCAATAATGTTTTGAAATGATCCAAACCAAGGGGAATTTTGATGAAAATAGGCTTTAAAGTACTTGTAATACTCATTTAAACATTCAAAAAATGAACTTTCTATGAACTGAAAGGTAGAAGAGTCAAAAAGAGCTTCAATTTCAACATGATTTGAAAGTTTTAAAGCCCAATAAAAAAAATTGTCTGGAGTTTCTTCATTGAAGTTTTCAGGATGAAAAAAAGCAAACAAACTGGGGTCTAAAATTTTAACAATCAGACGACGGATAGAATGAGTTTGAATAAATTGAAGTTTGTCTTGGAAAATAGCTTCAAGCTTTTTTGTCTTTTCGAATTGATTAAGAGAGTCAAAGTCTACTTTTGTATACTCAGACCAAAGGCTAAAATTAAGATGATTGATTTGACTTCTTATTTTATTAGCTTTTAAATCCGAAACAAAAAATAGCAGAAAGGCAAAAGCCATCATGATAAAATGTTTAAATGATCTAGCCATATAATCAACCTTCATTTTTTGGTTAGAGAGAATTTTTTACCTATATTAACTTGCCATAAATAGTGATTGCTCCATTCTTTTATTTAAGAAATTTGATCCTGGCATGTTTTTTTGAGATTTAGAAATTCTTTTATACATAAACATTTAACTTTTTCATAAACCATTTTGTTCTATTGGATTATGGAGGAATTCTTTTTTAAGGTCTAGGTAAAAGTTAATAAATTTTTTAGGGAAAATGTTTTAACAAGGAAATTCTTGGAAAAAAATGCTGACAACTTCAAAAAAAAATCTTATGATTAAGATTTAGAAGTGATGAATTCAGGAGGTGTCTCTCTATGAAGGCTATAAGTGTGATTGCCCTTATTCTTATAATTATTGGTGCTTTAAATTGGGGTTTATGGGGATTTTTTCAATTTGATTTTGTTGCCTATCTTTTCGGTGGGGATAAAAATTGGCTAAGTCGCTTGGTCTATGCAATTATTGGACTTGCAGGGCTTTGGAGCTTGAAATTTCTTGCGAAATGTAAAGTTCTTTGCTGTTGTTCGTCGAGTTGCGAAAAAAAACAACCTTCAAATGGCAAAGAATCATAAGAACTTAAGCATTGGGCTTTTTTCCAAAGTTTACGAGAAATAGGGATTTTAATTTCTTCTTTTATCGCAAACATGTTTTGAGCTAAATCGCTAAAAGAGACTGCTTTGAACTGAAAAATTTTTCAGTTCAAAGCAGTTTTTAAAATGGAAAATGGCTCCCCAAAAAATCTAGCTTTTGAGTGGTCCTGGTTATGTATAAAAAGAGGTAATCATGGTGGATTTCTCACGTAAATTAAATTTTTTTTGAAGCAATGAGCCTGCTTCGAAATCTAAGAAGAATGGATGCCATTGAACTCTAGGAAACTGATTTTTCGTTCTTTAATCAACGGTTCCTGCCAACAGGTGATGGATTGGCATCTTAGGAATCAAATCGAAAAGCGTCTTTTTTTTTTCCATCCGAGGATTGAGGTTCTCTCTTCGACAGAATCTCTTGATAAAGAAGAAACATTTCTAATCATTCGTGCAAAATTTTTTGGCTTTATTTGGAAAAAAATTGTTTTAAAATATTATCAAGGTCTTTCAAATGAGTCATTTAAACTCAAACAAATCAAGGGGCCTTTTGTAAACTGGAGTTATCATCTTAAGTTAAAACGACAGGGGAAAGATATTTGCGAAGTTCTTGATCAGATTGATTTTGAAGTTTCTCGTTTTAAAATCTCTTCTTGCAGGTTGAATTCTTTTGAAAAGATGTTTTTAAAAATTTTGAAATACAAACAAGAAGTCATTCAAAATGATTTTGAATTTTTTAAAAAATATTTGCATACATCCTCTTTGAAGATTCTTGTGAGTGGAGCCCATGGATTTATTGGAAAGCATTTATGTTCATTTTTTTGTTTTAATGGTGATGAAGTATGGAGATTGAGTCGGTTGAATTATGGAAAAAAAAATGAGATTCTATGGAACCCGAGAACAGATCTTAAAGAGTTTGAGGGTTTTGATGCTATCATCCATTTAGCTGGTGAAAATATTGGAAAAGGGCGTTGGACAAATAAGAAGAAAAGAGCCATTTTAGAGAGTCGTTATAAAAAAGTACAAAATCTTACAAAAATTCTTTCTCAGCTGCAAAAACCTCCTAAGACATTTATCTGTGCATCAGCCGTAGGATATTATGGACATCGAGGAGATGAAGTTTTAACCGAAGAAAGTGCTCCGGGTCAAAAACTTTTTCTTTCTAAGGTGTGCCTTTACTTGGAAAGGGCAGCACGAGAAATTGAAGATATAGGAATAAGGGTGATCAATGCTCGATTTGGGATGGTATTGAGTCCAGATGGTGGAATGCTGAAAAAGATGCTTCCTTTTTTTCGACTTGGACTTGGAGGGAAAATCGATACGGGAAATCAATATATAAGTTGGATTGCAATAGATGATTTGATGTTAGCTATGTATCATCTTTTGATGAATCCATCCCTTAAAGGTCCTGTCAACTGTGTTTCTCCTTATCCTATTACAAATAGGGGCTTTGTAAGCAACCTTGCGAAGGCGCTTTGTTGCCATTTAAGCCCTCCCTTGCCTCCTTTTTTACTTCATCTTTTATATGGGGAAAAAGCAAAAGAGCTTTTGTTACCAAGTACAAGAGCATACCCCAAAAAACTTTTAGCAACAGAGTTTCATTTTTCTTATCCCACTCTCGATACGGCTTTTAGTCATTTATTATAGACGATCACTTCAGGACCTACCTTGAACTGGAAAGTTATCGTCTAAAGGATCTTTTCTCCTTAGGCTTGAGATAAATCGCATTTCCTTTTGCTTTCTAAGGGTCTATCAATTTGTACCTTTCACAATTTTCGAAAAAAATCTCAAGGGATCCGAACAATTTTTCAGTTCAAGGCAGGCCCCTTCAGAGTGCGATTGATTTTGTGCTATTGGTGACACTCTCAATCCCCTAAAGGGGATGAGGATTCCCGCGTCTCCTCTCTAAAAAACCTTTTCATTGAATAAAAAAAAACATTCTTTTAACCTTGAGCCCGTATTTTTTTACTCCCTTTGGGAAAAGGTGCATAAACTATTTTTTTAAAGACCAAAAAATTCTCGAATTGTAGAGATTTTTATCTAAAAAATCTCTATTTCATTTGCTTAAAGCAATTAGGCAGAGGTCTCATGTTTAAATTCAAGGACGTGAAAGTGTTTTTTCCTATGCTTTCTTTCATAAATTTTTCCGTTATTGTACGCTTCTAGCCCCTATTTTGCATGCCTACTCTGGAAAAAGAAATGCACGATCGGTTTTTTAGCGCTAAAAAATTCTCGAAAGGCAAGGTTTGCAACTTCACTTAAGAGAATTTATTGGATGTCCCAGAGAAACAAAGCATGTGGATTTTTTTAGAGGTGACGTAAAAATAAGGACTAGACATATATATCCTGCTTTGCTTGTTACAACTTTTTATTTTAGAAATGTAGAGGTATTAGAAAATGAGTAAGTTAAAGGCAACATCCTTATCAACAGGTTTGGCAATGTTTTCTATGTTTTTTGGAGCTGGAAATATCACATTTCCTCTCATGATTGGAAAAAGTGTCAAAGAGGGAATTGTGATGGCTTTGATAGGACTTATTTTAACAGCAGTTGTCATCCCTTTTACCGGGATGGTTTCTATGACCTTATTTAAAGGAGATTATCGGTCTTTTTTCAGTAGAATTGGTAAAATTCCTGGACTGATTGTGATCCTTATTTTGCTTGGAATTATTGGCCCATTTGGGGGAATTCCTCGTCTTGTCACACTCACTTTTTCTACCATAAGTGTCTATTTTCCTCACTTAAATCTTCTCACCTTTAGCTGTATTAGTTGTTTATTGATTTTTCTCTTTTCTTGGAAAAGAAGCCGTATCCTTAATGTTATTGGTTATATTTTATCTCCACTTCTTATTTTATCTTTGCTTTTTATCATTATTAAAGGGATTTTCTTTTCATCTCCCCAAAGTCATGAAGTCAGCTCGATTGCAACTCCCTTTTTGTATGGCTTAAAGGAGGGGTATAATACCATGGATCTTATTGCAGCTTTTTTCTTTTCTTCTTTGGTTTATGGGAAATTAAAACAACAATCAGAAGAAACAAAAGGACAAGCCATCTCTTTTTTTGCGGTAATTTTTAAAGCAAGTGTCATTGGTGCTTTGCTACTAAGTCTTGTTTATATAGGTTTTGGTTATGTTGCTGCGAATTATAGTAAATCCCTTGCTAACACCCCTATCGATCAACTCTTAGGTCAAATTGGTCATATTGTTCTTGGGAAACATGCAGGCTTAATTGTTTGTTTATCAGTTGTTTTAACCTGTTTAACGACAGCAATTGCACTGACAGTGATTTGTGCAGACTTTTTGCAACAGCAATTTTTTAAAAAGCTTCGGTATGAATATGCTTTGATTTTGATTTTAGGAGTGACCGGTTGGGTTTCTTCTATTGAGTTTACTGGGATTGTTCGTATGCTTGCTCCTGTTTTGCAGGTGATTTATCCCTCTCTTCTTGTTTTATGTTTATTTAATATTTTGCATAAAACATTTGCCATTCGACCTATTAAAGTTCCTGTCTTTTTAGCGATGTTTTTAGTGGTTTATTTTCAATATGTTGTCTGAAAATAGAGTGCTTGAAAATCTCAGGAGAGATTGAAAAAATATTTTCCATCTATTCAGGAGGATCGCGCTTTCTTTGGAACCAATGCCTTGCTATGAACCTCTTAAAAGTTAGAGGGGAAGCAAAGAATCCTTTGGGACCGAGAGCTTAATTTTTGGCTGAGTCTATGGAAAAAATCGGAAGAATAGAGCTTTTTAAATGAGCTTCCCTCCCA
>JANQJX010000090.1 GCA_028281425.1 Simkania sp. | reverse complement strand
AATGACTCAAGAAGAACTGCTAGATATTGATACAGATGATCTCATCAGCCAAAATAAATAGGCAACTGCAACAGGGCTTGAAGCGTTATTAGAGGGAGATCAGCAAATTTTTAAGAAATAGTAAGCTTGGATCAAAAGATTTATGGAAATAGATCAAACCTGAGGTGCGAATAGGAAGAGGAGGATGTCAATTCTTAAGGTTTCTCGGGAATAATTAAGGTGCCAATAATATAAGTAATTAAAATCGGAAAAATGCCGGTTAGAATCATAGCAAAAAGAAGCACAAGTCGAATCATTGTCGGGTCCATTTTTAGAATTTCTCCAATTCCTCCACAAATCCCTGAAATTTTCTTATTCTCCGTAGAACGATAGAGTTTTTTACAATCAAATGTAATATAGGTAGGAGGTCCCAAAGGAATGAGAATCCAAGCGATGATGTAGATGACTAAAATAGGAAGAATTCCTGTAAAAATGCAAATCAAAGCAACAAGTAAACGGATAATTGTGGGATCGATTTTTAAAAAGTGACCCAGACCTCCACAGACACCTGCTAATTTTTTATCCCAACGATCACGAAAAAGCTTCTTCATAAATAATTCTCAAAAAATGGTTTAAAACTCCAAGGGAAAGAAGATTTAAAATGCATTTTTTTGTTTGTAATAGGGTGATCAAATTTAAGTTGGTAAGCATGAAGAGCGAGTCTTTTGAGAGGGTTTTCTAAACTTCCATATTTTTTATCTCCAATAATTGGAAATCCTGCTTCACTTGCTTGGAATCGAATCTGATTTTTTCTTCCTGTTTCAAGTTTTAATCTAAGGGCTGTTAAATTTTCTTTGACATGGATTTTTTCAAAGTGCGTGATAGCTTTTTTCCCTTTAGGATGAGAAAAAACAACGTAGTTTTTATTTTCTTTAAGGGTACTTCTCCATGATCCTTTTTTTTCTTTTATAACTCCGCTGACAATCGCAAGATATTCTCGATGGATCAAATGATGTTCAAGTTGTTTTTTTAAAATATTTCTAGCTTCGTTGCTATAAGCAAAAATCATAAGCCCAGAAGCTTCTCTATCCAAACGGTGTACGGGAAAGACCCGTTGATTATAAAACCGTTTTTTAAGCACTGAAAAAACCGTTTTTTTATGTTCAAAAGCAGTTGGAACACTTAAAAGGCAGGGAGGTTTTTTTAAGACAATAAGGTGCTTATCCTCATAAATAATTTCTATTTTGAAATCGGTATATTTGATTTTATTTTTAAGTTTAAGAGAGGTTTTATCTTGGATAGAATAAAAAGGATCAAAAATCGGAGAATTATTTATTAAAACACGTCCTTGTTTGATCCAAGATCTTATAGAATTTTTTGAACTCATGGGGTAAAGTTGCTGAAGACCTTCAATTAAAAAGAGCCTTTTTTTATTATTCGATATCATAAATAAAAAATAACATAAACTTAAAAAAAATTCACTTATTTTGACAAAAAAATCAAATTTTTAGTAAACTTTTTTCCAAGAAGCAAAGTAAATGTTAAAAGTGAGAAATTTAATATAGAGAGGCTTTATGTTTAAAAAACGTTATCCACATCCTGTTGCAACTTGGTTTCCTTTTGGTTGGGAGGATGAAGGAGAATGGGATTTTCAGGCAAGTCCTCCTTCTTCTGGTCTAAGTGTTTATGAAGAAGGAGACAATATTATTGTGGAAGCTGCCCTTCCGGGGTTATCTGCGAAAGATGTTAAGGTTTATCATGAAGAAGGTTATATTTTAATTGAGGGACAAAAACAAGAAGAAGAGAAAAAAGAAAGAAAGTATTATCGAAAAGCTTCTTCCTCTTTTTGTTATCGTTTTCCTTATCCCGCTCACATTCAAGATGGAAATGATTTAGAAGTGACTTTTAAAGATGGAATTATGAAAGTTCGATTTAAAAAGACAAAAGAACAAAAACGATTAATTCCTATTAAGGAAGAATAAATCTCTTCTCTTTTTGAAATATTTCAAAGAAAGGGCAGATCTTTTAAGACCTCTTTTGAAGAAAAGAAGGCTATTTTATTAAAGGCCCCTTCTTATTTAGAAAAAAAGCTTTCTTAGGGATCTTTTGTGAAATACTCTTTTTCTTTTCTTTGTTTCTTTCTCTATCTTGGAACCTTACTATTTTGTTTAGAGCCCCTAACAAAGATAAAAAGTAAGCCTAGTCAACTTTCAGTAGGGATGGGTGTTTTTAATATTGTTAGGAATAAAAAAGCCATTCAATTTCAACTGGAATACCGCTCTAATTATCCGATTTATCAAGCTTCAAGGATTTTTATTCGTCCTTTGATGGGTGCAATGATCACAACCCAAGCTTCTTTCTATTTATATGGAGGAATTGCATTTGACCTTTTCTTCCTTCCCAAATGTGTGCTAACGCCAAGCTTTGCCCCTGGAGTTTATTGGAGAGGGAAAGGGATGAATCTTGGTTTTCCTCTTGAATTTCGCTCTTCTATAGAGCTTGCTTATTGCTTTTCCAATCATGCGCGTTTTGGAGCTATGTTTTATCATATATCGAATGCAAGTTTGAGCTCTC
>JANQJX010000047.1 GCA_028281425.1 Simkania sp. | reverse complement strand
TTATCTTAAAGTTGCAGTCCATACGACAAATCATTGGGCCCAATTTTTTGCAAGCCTTGACCATGCGTCTCTCAATTTACGCTCTTTTAAAGAAAAGGGGGCAAAGGATTTAAATCTTCATGTCCATAAAAAGGTTTCCAATATGATAAAAACCAAAGTTGGAGTCTATCTGGAAATTTCTACTTCACGTACTCCTGTTTGACTCCCTATCTCTCTTTGAGTTGGATCAATAAAATTCCTTTGGCTGGATTTTTTAAGGGTTGAAAAGAGTGAAGTCAAAATTCATTTTCTGATGGGTTTTTGGAAAGGGTTTTTTCTTCACTCAGAGCTTTGTGGATGAGTCTAGCTCCTCTTAAACCGGTGAGATAGTGAAAACCCCAACTGAGCATCACACTGAAGCGACTACGATAATTGACAAGATAAACAACATGGATAAATCCCCAAGTGAGCCAAGCAAAGAGTCCTGAAATGAGGAATTTTCCAATGAAGCCCACAGCTTTATTCGTACCAATTGTTGCAATACTTCCTTTATCAAAATAGCGGAAAGGACGTCTTTTACTTGGGGGTATCCTTTTTTTAATTAATTTAGCAACATAGCGCCCTTGTTGAATTGCAGTGGGTGCAATAGCAGGTAGAGGCTTTTTATTCTTTCCAATACAACAAGCAGCATCTCCAATGACAAAAATTTCAGGATAATCAGGAATCGAAAGATCGGAATTTACAATTGCACGTCCTTGTCGATCTAAAGGAATATCAAGTGTTTTTAGAAGAGGGGAAACTTGATTTCCTGCAGCCCAGATAATATTTTTGGCAGAAATAAAGATCTTTCCAACTTGTACGCCTTCTTCATTGATATTTGTCACGAACTCTCCTGTAATCACGCGGACACCCATTTTTTCGAGATTTTTTTTTGCTTTATAAGAGAGCCTTTTGGGAAAAGAAGGAAGAACATAAGGAGTGGCTTCGACAAGGTAGATTTTGGATTTTTCTGGATGGATCCGTCTAAAATTTTTAAACATCGTTTTATGTGCAATTTCGGCAATAGCCCCTGCCATTTCGACCCCTGTTGGGCCAGCCCCAATGATGACGAAATTTAAAAATTGCTCTGCTTCCAAACGGCTGTCTGTTCTTTCTGCTTTTTCAAAAGAGATAAGCACTTTTTCTCGGATTTTTAAGGCATCTGTAATTGTTTTAAGTCCAGGGGCAAAAACTTCCCATTCATTTTTTCCAAAATAAGAGTGGCGAGCACCGATTGCAATCACAAGAAAATCATAGGAAATGACCTCTTCATTTTCTAAAATGATTTTTTTTTCTTCTTTTTCAATTTTTTTAACCGTTCCCATCATCACGGTTGTATTTTTTTGCATACTAAAGATTTCCCTTAGAGGAGTTGCAATGTCAGCTGGGGAAAGTGCTGCACTTGCAACTTGATAAAGAAGAGGTTGAAAAAGATGGTGGTTTTTCTTGTCGATGAGAAAAATATCAAGATGTGCTTTTTTTAAGCTTTTGATAACATTCAATCCTCCAAATCCACCCCCAATAACAACCACTTTTGTGTAGATCATATGATTAAGGCCTTGGTTGAAGTGTTTTGTAGAGATAACATAGAAAAGTTAGGAAGTTTTTTCATTGTTAGCTTGAATTTTTTCTGATTTCATCTTTTCCTTTTTACTTAATTCTTAAGCCATCTTATGTCAACTTAAGAATGCATCCCTATTTCGCATGCCTATTCTAAAAAAATCCGCATGTTTTGTTTTTCTGATAGATCCAATGTTTTCAGAAAGGCTACAATGTTCCTCTTGGGAATTTCTTGTTGCTTCAAAAAATAGGGGTTAAAAGTTTTTCTCAGAAAACGTAGGTTTTAGGTAGTTTCATTTTGATGAAATATCATACCTTATTTCTAACGTAATAAATGGCATATAAGGCTTTTATGAAAAAGCTCAGATTATGATGAGACTTCTGGAAAAATCGGCATAAGGGAATAGCTAAAATGTTATAAGCTGGTTTCCATAGGAACTTTACATGCAACTTACGTTTGTTTAAAGAGATTGTTCCTTTTCCTTTATTATACAAAAAAAAGAGGATTTGGTAAATGAGATTTTCTACAGACCAAAGTGAAGTTTTATTGGAGGTCAAGATGATTTTTTTCTTTTAAAAAACTTCTTTTTTCTCTATACCGTTGATCCATAATCATTTAGGGAATTGTTTAGAAATCATAAAAAGAAAAAAAATTTTGAAGTAAGAAGTTAAGTGGGTTTTTTTAAGATTAGATATGTGGGGATTTTTAAGGCTTAAGTCGTGTTAAAATGTTGCATGATTTGTTTCCTAGTGCTTCTTTTTTTTGATCTGGGATAGGATTTTTTAGAATGATAAAACCAAAAATTCCTTTTGATCTTTTTATGTTTTTCAGTTTAAAAGTAAAATGGCTAGTTTTTTCTCTCGAAATAGGATGGTTTGACTTTTTACTTCATCAAAGATCAAAGGATGCTAAATGGAAACCATAGGATTGACTTGTCTTTTATTTTAAGAGAACGCACCTTGTCTTTTATTTTAAGGGGATTTACAATTGATTAAAAATATTTTCACAATAAACGATTTAATCAACTGTTTTGGAAAAAACTTAGGATTTATTGATGTTTTTCTCAAAGATCAAGTGAATAAGCAAATCAAAAAACCAGATATTCAACGTGCAGGTCTTTTTCTCATTGGATATAGTAAGAAAAAATATAGCAAAAGAATTCTTCTCTTTGGTCAAGTTGAACTTGATTATTTAAGCCATATTTCATCTGCTGAGCGCTTTAAAAAACTCTCTCAACTCATTACAAATGATCATCCTCTTGTGATTTTATCAAGAAAACTCAATCCTCCAAAAGAAATGGAAGAGGTTTGTAAAAAGCATTTAATTCCTATCATTCGGAGTAAAAATAAGACGACAGAGCTCTATAAGCAACTGACATTGATTCTTTCTGAAATTTTTTCTCCTGTTGAAAGTGTGCATGGCACATTGCTTGAAATCTTTGGAATAGGAGTGCTTATTCAAGGAAATTCATCAATTGGAAAGAGTGAGGCTGCTCTTGGGTTAATTGAAAGAGGACATAGACTGATTGCTGATGATATTATCCATCTGCGCCGTCGAGGCAATAAAATCCTCGAAGGGACAGGTCCTGACTTGAATAGACATCTTATTGAAATTCGGGGCATTGGAATTGTCAATGTTGCGCATCTTTTTGGAGCGGTATCTGTGCGTCAGAGTGTCCATGTAGAACTAAGTGTGGATTTAGAAGAGTGGAACGATGCTCATTTTTATGATCGGGTGGGATTGGAACAGAGATTTAAAGAATTTTTAGGAGTGCGTCTTCCCTCTTATGTTTTGCCTGTTAAACCAGGAAGAGATGTTGTTTTACTTTTAGAAACAGCGGTCCTTAACCATCGCCTTAAAGAGATGGGATTTGATTCGGCTAAAGCATTTAAAGCAAAACTATTTAGGGAAATTTCGAATAGACAGCAAAAAGAAAGTGTGGGAATGCGTGGATAAGATTGAAAAAATGGTCAAAGTAAAAAATCGCATGGGGCTTCATGTAAGACCTGCTTCTCATATTGTTAAATTACTTCAAAAAAGAGAGGCAAAGGTGACATTAACTTATAAAGGAGAATCGGTTAATGCTAGAAGTATTATGGGTGTTATGATTTTAGCTGCGCCTAAAAATGCACAAATCCATATTTTAGTTGAAGGGAAAGATGCAAAAGAGACGATGCAATCTCTTGTGAATGCATTTAAAACCTATTTTGGAGAAGAAAAGCATGGCTGAAATATTGAAAGAAATTCATATTTTAGGAGCCTCTATTAGTCGAGGGATTTCTATAGGAAACCTTTTTTTCATCGAAGGCTTTGTCGATGATGGCATTCCCGAATTTCCCATTGGATCAGCTGATATTGAAGGAGAAATTACGCGTTATCGTAAAGCGGTTTGTTCGAGCCGAAAAGATCTTTATGATTTGCAATGTTTTTTGGCAAAAAAGGGGGGATCTCAAGAAGCGGCTTCTATTATCGATACACATATTCAGATGCTTGAAGATCCTTTTATGACGACATTTGTTGAAAAGAAAATTCGGCAGATGATGAAAAATACTGAAGCGGTTTTTTGGGGTGTGATGACCGATTATGAAAAAGAGTTTTCAAAAATCAAGAATAGGTTTTTTAAGCAACGCCTTCTTGATGTAAAAGATCTTTCTCAGAGAATTTTACGTCATTTAAATCCAAAGCTTGAAATATCTCTTAAAAAACTTCCTAAAGGGTCGATTATTTTTACAAAGGAGTTGATTCCTTCTCTAACAGCTGAAGCTACAGCTGCTGAAATAGGGGGATTTATCAGTGAATTAGGAGGAATAACTTCCCATGCAGCGTTGATTGCTAGATCCAAAGGAATTCCGTATATTGTTGATGTTAACATCGAAGAGCTCAAAAAGTATGAGAAATCTCGTGTCATTGTTGATGGAATCAAAGGAAAGATTATCATTCACCCAAGTCAGGAGACTTTTTCTTCTTATCAATCGTGCTCACTTGACCAAAATAGGCCCTTTTTTCTTGCGAGTAAACGGGATAAAAAAAATACAACATCAGATGGGTGTGAACTTGAATTTCTTGCCAATATCGAAAGTCTTAAAGATTTAGATTTTC
>JANQJX010000042.1 GCA_028281425.1 Simkania sp. | reverse complement strand
GAATGCGTTGGCAACCTCTATGAAGCAGGAACTAGTAGGAAGCAGTGATGCATGCTTAACTCTCCAAAGTGCTGTTAAAGCACTAGGGAATCCTCTTCGTTTACGGAGAGGAGGATGTCAAACCCACGATTCCTATTCCTTATGGCGGACCAGATTGAGAAGATAAAAAATGGTCGCTGTCATGGAAATGGTCGCCCCTGGAGGCCAATTGAGGAAGTAAGAGACAATAATTCCTAAAATACAAATGACAGCCGAGAGAAAAATAGCAATCCCTATCATTTTAGAAAGCCGGCAAGTAAAAGTATTGGCAATTGCTGCGGGAAGAGATAGAAGCGCAATGACCAAAATAGCCCCTACAACCTGAACGAGGACGACAACAGTAATCGCGGCAAGGCAAAGAAGCAAAAAATAAAGTGCTTTAACTTTTTGCTTTTGAATAACTGCTTGCTGCTCATCAAAGCAAATCGCTAAAAAGCGGCGATGAAAAATAAAAGTGATTCCTAAAATCAAAATATCAAAAGCAAAAAGGATATAAATATCGGTTTGACTTGCAAAGAGCAAACTTCCAAAAAGAAAATTTGTCAACTCTACGTTATAACCAGGAGTTAGAGAAATAAAAATGACACCGATTGACATTCCAAATGCCCAAAAGGCTGCAATGACAGTATCTTCCCGTTGCTTATAGTAAAGATGGCTCCATCCAATTAAAAAAGCAGCCAATATCGCAGAAAAAAAAGCTCCATAAATAGGTTCAAGCCAGGTGATCTGATAAGTGCGTTTCAAATAGAGAACAAAACCCATGCCTCCTAACACAGAATGGGCAATACTTCCACTTATAAAAACAATGCGCTTTACCACAACATAGCTTCCAACAACACCACTTGCAATAGAAGCACTTAAACTTGCTAAAAGGGCCATTTTGAGAAAAGGATTGCTTGCAAGGAGCAAAAAAAATGTGGGTAAGAAGGAAAAAAAGCTATCCATTTTGCATCTCTACCTTTTTATGATACATTCCAAGAGAGAAATGACTGCAGACATCTTCTGGTTTCATAGATGAAATTTCGCTTCGAAAACAGAGAACTCGATCCACATTTTGAATAATTGCATCAAAATTATGCGTGACAATTAAAATGGTTTTTGTCTTTTTAAATTTTTTTAAAAGGGTAAAGATTTGTTTTTCGGTTTGAACATCAATATTTGCAGTGGGCTCATCGAGTAAAAGGATTTTTGGATCTCCAATGAGCGCTCTTGCAAGAAGTGCTTTTTGAGCTTGACCTCCTGATAAAGAGGAAAAAGGAAAGTCTTTATACTTTTTTAGATCAAAAAGAGACAAGAGATTCTTGGCTTTTTGGTAGACGGCTTTGGGATATCTCCCAAAAAAAGAAAGTCGAGATAAAGCACCGGTTAAAATAAGTTCCAAAACAGAGATAGGGAACTGTTTATCATAAGCTTTGGTTTGAGGAACATATCCGATAAAAGAACGGGTTTCTTTGGGAGGACAGTTTAAAACAGAAATTTTTCCTTTTTGAGGCTTTAAAAACCCAAGCATCAACTTCAAGGCTGTTGTCTTTCCTCCCCCGTTAGGACCGATAATGCCGATAAATTCATTTGAAAAGATCTTAAAATTCCCATTTTTAATCACGGACAATTTGTCGAAAGAAAAAAAAATATTTTTAAATACAATGATAGGCTTATTTTTCATGAACGATATCTTTGACTAAATTTTCTATGATTTCGATTGGGGAATCCCCCATAGGATCGACTTGATAAAGGGGAAAATGCATTTTTTCTGCAACTAAAATCGCTACCCGATTATCAAACTGAGGCGCTGTAAAAACAGCAATAACATCACTTTTTTTGATCAGTGTTAACAAAGCATTAATTTCGGCCAGACTCAGGCTTTTTCCCTCACATTCGAGAGCGATTTGAGTGAGATTATAATCATGACATAAATAACCGAGAAAAGGATGGGAGACGACAAGACTTTTTTTTTCAAATGGTTTGAGTTTTTCGCTCACATAAAGGTTGAGTTTTTCGACTTCCTTAACATATTTTTTGAGGTTTTTTTTGTAAAAAAGAGCCTGTTTGGGATTAAGAGCCATCAATGCATTTGCAATCTGATTGGCTTGAGGAATAAGCCTTTTAGGGCTTAGCCAAAAATGAGGATCTTGCATGTTAAGATCCTCATGATGATGCCCCTTTGAACAAGAAGATAGATAGGTTGTATCATGATAATTTAAAAGAGATATTTTTTTATTGAGTTCTAAAATCATTGTTTTTTGGCGAGAGTGGGATAAAGCAGACAAAAACTTTTTTTCATAAGGCTCGCCAATACCAACCCAAAGAGAGCAATTTTGAATCATTTTTATTTGACTGGGGAGGGGTTCATTTGTATGGGGATCAAAGTTTTTAGAAACAGCTGAAGCAACACGTACTGTATCTCCTCCAATTGCTTTAACAAGGCTTACATAGGGAAAAACACTGACAACAACAAGAGGAAGGGGAGTTGAGATGGGAATGGATTTTCGAGTACATCCAAAAAGGATTACAAGTATGCAAAAAAGAAAGATAGATATAAAAAAATATTTTTTCACTCTTGTCCTTAAGAAAAAGACTCTTGCACCGCAACTTTGCTTCTATCCTTTTCATCTTTTGACTTGGAAGCTAACAGTTGCCTTTCGCTCATAACTCATCAAGACCATGAGCTTCTCAAAAATCCAAATTCTAAAAAAAATTTACGAAAAATTTAGTCTTCCTTTTCGCTAAAAGCACTAGTGTAGCTAAAATCATCACTTCTGTCGAGTTTTCTCTATATACCTCCTTAAAATCTTGTCAAATAAATACATTTTGGATAGCCTTTTTAACGTTCATCCTACGGCTACGGAAAATTTTAGTTTGGAGGAGTGTCCGAGTGGCCGAAGGAGCACGCTTGGAAAGTGTGTATGCGTGAAAACGTATCGTGGGTTCGAATCCCACCTCCTCCGCCAGTTTTTCATTCTCGAAAAGTTGTTGCTGAAATTTTAGTATTAGCGAAGACGCTCCGAAACCCCAGTATTCATGGGCTTTAGCGAGTTTCAGTCACCGGGCACATGCGTCCCTAGGGAATCATAAAATCACCAAAATTACCCCAAAATCTCTCTTTTTGTTCTCCAATTCTCCGTTACATGCGAACGTCGGTCGCGTGAAGGTACGCATCTATCAAACCCTTGATTTTAATGGGTTTTATCGATCCTTTTGCTCTTCATCTGAAATGCTTTTGCTGTCAGTGTCTTTCACTATTCGCCAATGATACATCATTGGAAAATTAGGGCATTGACCAGTTATCACCCAATTGGTTGTCATGATATGTGCTGCTAATTCGCGCCAAGATTCAAAGCCAGCTGAGCCAATACCGTATTGACAACACATTGGTAGATTAAAAATATTAGTAGTAGACATATAATTTTCTGCTTGTAATTCCAAATCTGTTATCGGTACTTTCTTCACAAAAATAGGTGTGTTATCTATTTCTATCTGTTTCTATCTGTAATGAAGTGCCGCCAATACCTTTGTGCATCGCCATGCCATTAGCAAGTAGATGTTTTAGCTGTTTATTGCTCATGCAGGCTAAAATACTAGATAGTCGTCCCTGAAAAAAGGGCGATGTAACCTAAGTAAAAATTCTTTAGATATTTTTTAAAAATTTAGCAATATACTGGTTTATAATCATTTATT
>JANQJX010000023.1 GCA_028281425.1 Simkania sp. | reverse complement strand
TTTTATTCTATCCCACTGAATTCCTTTTAACGCGTTCAAACCTACTTATTCTTATTTATTTCAAAAAACAAAATGTTTTTATATAAGAAATTTATTTTTTTAAATTTTTTTAAATTTATAATAATTATATGGGTGATTGTAATCTTAGAAGGAACAAATACTTCATTTTAAAGGGATTGTGTAAAAATAGGGGCGAGTCTTTTGAGGTAAGGGTTTAATTTTTTCAAAGTTTTCTCTCTGCCTAAATTCGTATCATCGACTGAGATTACAGGAAAATAGGAGCCTTTTACTTAAGAAATTTAGCAAAAAAGGTCATTTCAGTTGACTCAAATGAATGATGTAGGGGACTCAATAGAGGTGAAAAACCTAAGACTCTTGAGCTTAACCTCTCCTATTTCTCATAAATATGGGGAAAAGGGGGACCTTTGGTTTCGAAAGATTTTATAAATCTTGGATAAGAAATCAATAAGAATAAAGTATTGATAGGGGGTGCCTTGAACTGAAAGATTCTTCGGGTAAATTGAAATTTTTTAAGAAGAATTTTTTCTTTTTGCAAAGATTGACTCATGAAAGAGAGGCAACCAGTAGAAAATGTAAGCATAAGAGACTGATTTTTTTGGGTAAAGATCGATAAAAGAGGGGGGGGTCGATATGCCTAGAGTGTATGAAAACTTATTTAAACCATGTCTATTTCTAAAAAATCGTCATCTTCAAACAATTATAGCCTCTTTTTTATTGTTTTCACGTTTTCCTTCTTCATTGACCCGTTTTATTCATTTACCAGATGGAGATCAATTGGTTTATGAAGTGATTACTCCAAAAAAATGGACACAAAATGATTTAACGGTTGTGATGATTCATGGTTTATGTGGATCTTGTTCTTCTCCTTATTTAATCCGTCTTGCAAAAAAATTTAGAAAAAGAAATATTCGTACCATTTGTGTAAATCTAAGGGGATGTGGAAAAGGAAGGGGGCTTGCTAAACGCATTTATCATGTAGATATCAGTGATGATATATGGAGAGTTTTAAAAGAAATTCAAAAAGATACACCTCAATCTCCTCTTTTTTTGGTAGGTTTTTCTCTAGGGGGAAATATTGCTCTTAAAATGGTAGGTGAGAGAGGGGCAGAAGCAAAATCACTTGTTTCTAAAATCATTGCGGTAAATCCTCCTATTGATCTTTATTCTAGTGTTCAATTGCTGAGTAAAAATCGATTTTATGAACGCTATTTCATGCGTTATCTACGCTCTGATGTTTTTTTCCGTCATCATCATTTTGCTGATTTACCTCCTCTTGAAATTCCAACAGATATGACATTAGTTGAGTTTGATGAATTTTATATGGCACCTCAATCTGGTTTTTTGGCTCTTCAAGAGTACTATCAAGCCTGTAGTTCGGGTCGTTTAATTCCAGAAATTCAAATTCCTTGTCATATTCTTTTTGCTAAAGATGATCCTATTGTCGATACCAATATATTGTCAGTTCTTAAAATTCCAGAAAATGTTGAAGTTATTATAACTGACAATGGAGGGCATTTAGGGTATTTAGGGAGCTTTGGAAAAGAAGGAGGGGGCTATTGGATGGACTTTAAAATTCTCAATTGGATTTGTTCTCATCAATCTCATCGCTATTTTAAGGAAAAATCTAAGTTAAAATGTCTTATAGCTTCTATTAAGGAGGTATTACGAGCAATCCTATTTTAATTGGAAGTGCACTCCGAGAGATTAGTAGCAGTCTTTATTTTCTTTTAACCATTGAATAATCCAATCTGATTCATATTGGGGGATTCCATTGATAAACATGCAAGGGACCTGTTTTTTCCCTCCAATTTTTATGAGTTTATTGTAAGCATCTTTATCTTTTTTGATATCTTTGAAAGTGATGCTGTTTTCTTTATGGATCTTTTTGAGGTAGGTAATCACTTTATCGCAATAAAAGCATCCTTCTTGAACAAATAAAATCAGGGAGGGTTTTTGTATTCCTTTTTTAACCTGATAAGTATTTTTACATGAAGCTGTAGAATTTTCTTTTTTTGTATGCTTTGTATTTGAGATGATTTCATAGGCAAAAGGGGGGGGAGTATGTTGAGGAAAATCCATCTTTTCATCCTTTTTAAGAGGGTTAACTAGGAAAAAGAAATTTTAATCCAAATTCATAAATAAGGGAAGCTGTTTGTTTGTGTAATTTGGAATAAAATTGACGAGAATCACTCTGATTTTCTTCATGAAGGTCAATTTCAAAAAGGTAGCAAAGAGGTTGCGTAAAAATTGGAAATTCATGAGCTCGCATAGGAGATAAGGGCTGGTTTAGGGAAACCTCAAATACATTTCCAAATAACTGTCCAAATTTTGAGATCACATCTCCTCGGCAGATGATTCCTCTGTAGTTTGGTCTTTCACAAGTAGGAAGAACTTCCCATTTTTGTACTAAGCTTTTTGAAACACCAGGAAAATTAAAGGCATAAGAAAATTCATGAGGTTGATTACTCATAAAATGAGGAGTATTTAGAAGAGTATAAGAGAGGATCACACCTCCTAGACTATGCCCGATTGCTCGCACTCTACCTTTTTCTAAAGAAATGGTTTTTAGCCATCTACACAGATTTTTTTCTGCGGTTTCAAAAAGAGAACGTCCAGGCCCTTTCGGATCAAGATCACTAATGATCGAAGCCCTTCCTTCTTCACTTGATAAAGAAAAATCAGTTCCTCGGAAAAGTAAAATAGGAGCTTTTCCTTTTTGCGAGCTGACAAGGCCAAAAGCCCTGACTTTATTCCATAAGTTAAAGACTTTATCGACGGTATAAAAAGTTTTTTCTATTTTTCCATTTGCTTCAAGAGTTGGAATTGGAATATGGTCATCGCGAGAGAGATTTCTATAAGCCAAAACTTTTGCTAAAATTTCAGCAGTGATCAAATCAGCAAAAAGGGGGTCTTCAATTTTTTCGGAAATCAGAGATAAAACTTGAGCTGTTTTTTGAATATCTTCTTTTTTTGAAGTGGCTTGACAAATGATTCCTTTTGAAGCGCTATGAGCGCGATAGGTATTCCCAAATTGATGTAGATCTAAGCAAGAGTGCTTAAGGACTTGTTCTTTTTTTTTCTTTTTAAGCTCATAGCAACGAGAAGGGTATTTAAAAAGAAAAGAAAGAAAAATTTCCCAATATTGAAAAGTATTCTTAGAAAAGGAAAAATCAAAAGAGTGATCTTCAGAAAAATTCATGGCGCTATAGCGTAAAAAATAAGAGACAATCTCTCTCTTATTTTTTTAACAAGAAAAGTGCTTTTTGAAAAATGTTTAAATTTTTTGCCTATTTTTTTGAGCTTGATTTAGAACTACTTTTTTTTAACTGCTCGTTCGCCATGAAGATGATGATTAGGCACTTGAGGAATCATGATATTGGATTGGGGGAAGGTGACAGCTCTGAAAGTTGACATCCTCCTCTCATTTTCTTCATAGCCACAATGAGATCAAAGAAACTTTTGTATTTCTAGTCGTTTGGATACAAGATCTGGGAAACATTCTGTTTTTTTGCTCCATGCGCATTTGGGGTTTGTCATCTAAGGATCGCAAGGCCGTTTTTTCT
>JANQJX010000002.1 GCA_028281425.1 Simkania sp. | reverse complement strand
ATGGTGGAAATATGGTGATTAGTATGGAAGAACTGGTAATGATCACACTGGCTTGGGAGGTGGCAGACGAGCTCTTCAGCTGCTCTGGAGAGGCTTCCCGCATGAAAATGCTCTACTCTGACATCATACACAACACTAGTGCGTATGTAAAGAGTGGACGTACTATTCTCAGTGGCCTTAAGCTCATCACAAAAGAAATCAACAAGCGTAAATCTAAAGCAGGTAGCTTAAATTCCCACAAAAATCCCAATCGATTTTGTAGTGTCTTTGGAAAGTGAAACGTTCATTTTTAGTGACTTAAGTTAAATTTTGCGAAAGTTGGGGTAGGCCCCTTTGGTGAGGTAGGGACAAAGTCCCTATTTTCAAAGGGAGGCTCTCTCTTGAATTCCTTGCCATTCGAAAAAAATTTCAATCTGAATTCTGATCAGGATATTTTCTTATTCAAAAACAAAAGAAGAAATAAAAGGAAGAGTTAAAAGAGTCTCTTTGAGAGAATTATTTAAATTCACACCCCATTTTGATTCGATTTCAATCAGAGCGACTTTTTGATCTTTTGAATGGAACTGAATCTTAATTGCCGCTAATCCAGGAAATTGATGAAAAGTTTTCTTAAGCTTTAAAATGTGAGTAAAACGGATATGATCGATATCGAGATGGAGAAAAAGCTTTTTTTGATTCTTATCTTGCTCTCTTTTTTCTTTTTTCCTTTTCATGTTTTTCATGCCTCTTTTTGTCATTTTACACATCTGTTTTTGCAAGACATTTAATTCTGTGATTTGTTTTTCATCTAATTGCGTAAGATCTTCTACCATACGACAACGCAATTTAATGTGATTTTCATCGTGATCCACCTGCACGATTGCATAGAGAAGTTGATTTTCTTGAAATAGCTTTTGCTTTTCTTCATATAGATCTGACCATATAGGAAGCTCAAGTGTTTCTAAGCCATCAGAAATGGTTAAAATAGCAAATTTACGTTGCGATTTCATGGAAATTTTTACTTTAACATTCTCAACAATGAAAGCAATTTTGCAAAAAGAATATGACTCAACTTTTTTAATCTCGTGTAATGGTAAACAATCGAGAGCTTTAATATTTTTTTTATAAGCATCCATCGGATGTCCTGTGAGGTAAAACCCAAGGAGTTCTTTTTCTTTGGACAAAAGCTCTTTTTGAGAAGCTGTTTTTTCAATCTGAGGAGGACTTTCAAAATGAGCCTCTTCCTCTCCTAAAATCGTTAAAAAATCAAGAATCCCTTTTTCCTCTTCCCGTTGTTTTTGCGCTGCAACTTCAAACATGGGTTCAATACTATAAACCAATTCTTCGCGCGCCCAATTTGTAAAATCAAAACTTCCTGCATAGATTAAGTTTTCAACAACTTTCTTACCTACAACCGAAGTAGGGTTTCTTTTAAAAAAATCGTAGAGAGATTTAAAAGATCCTTTTTTTTCTCTATTTCTAACAATGGCTTCAACAACCCCTTTTCCCACACCTTTAATACCAGGTATCGCAAATCGAATGCCCTGAGATACTGCAACAAACTCCATGCCAGCTTCATTCACATCAGGAGGAAGCATCTCAATCCCCATCATTTCAGCTTCTCGGATGTGCTTGGCTACTTTGGAAAGATCATCTCGATCACAAGTCATCAGAGCGGCAAGCCATTCTTTCGGGTAATTGGCTTTTAAAAAAGCAGTGACATAGCTCAGATACCCATAAGCTGCAGCATGAGATTTATTAAAACCATAAGAAGCAAATTTTTCTATTTTATCAAAGATTTCAATGGCTTTAGTTGATTCAATCCCATGTTCTAAAGCTCCTGATAAAAATTTTTCTCGCTGCCGATTCATCTCTTCTTTATCTTTTTTCCCCATAGCCTTTCGAAGGACATCCCCTTCTCCAAGAGAATACCCCGCAAGTTCTTGAGCAATTTGCATCACTTGTTCTTGATAAACGATAATTCCTTGGGTCTCTTTAATGATTTTTTCCATAAGTGGATGATCGATTTCAATGGTTTCTCGCCCATGTTTTCTATTGACATATGACGGAATCATCTCCATAGGACCAGGACGATAGAGAGCTCCAATCACAAAAATATCTTCAAATCGATCGATATGTAATTGTTTAATGAGTTCTTGCATTCCCGAAGATTCAAGTTGAAAAATGCCTTGGGTTTTTCCTTCATTGAGCAAAGCAAATGTTTTTTTATCTTCAAAAGGTAAATCAGCCCAATGAATCGTTTGCCCAGTTGATACTTTAATAGCATCAACGGTTTTTTGAATCGATGTCAGTGTTTTAAGACCTAAAAAGTCAATTTTAAGCATTCCAACTGCTTCAACCGGCTTCATTGCATATTGAGTGACTGTCATTTCTGCATCTTTAGTCGTACAAATAGGCAGGTGATCGGTGAGAGGATCTCTACAAATGATGATTCCCGCTGCATGAGTCCCCGTATTGCGAATGCACCCTTCTAATTTCAATGCAAATTCAAGAATATGCTTAGCCTCTTCATCTTCTTCAACAAAGCGTTTGAATTCAGAATTGAGTTTTAAAGCTTTTTCAAGTGTCATTCCCAAATCGTCCGGAACAAGTTTTGCAATTTCATTCACTTTGCTTAAAGAAACATTTAAGACACGTCCTACATCTCGAATGGACATTTTGGCTTTCATCGTTCCAAAAGTGATGATTTGAGAGACTTTATCACGTCCATATTTCTTCAAAGTATATTCAATGACCTCTGAGCGGCGGTCCATGCAAATATCAACATCAATATCTGGATAACAAATGCGCTCTGGATTGATGAAACGCTCAAAAAAGAGATTAAATTGAAGAGGTTCAATATCAGTAATCCCAATCAAATAGAGAATAATAGATCCAACACCTGATCCCCGTCCTGGACCTACAGGAATCTCCTTTTTTTTAGCCCATGCGATAAAATCATAAACGATAAGAAGATAGTCACACATTCCCTTGGAGGCAATAACAGAAAATTCATAATCAAGTCGTTTTCGTACAATTTCAAGAGGATCTTTTCCAGGGTGTCTCGTTTTAACTTTTTCTAACTTTTTAGAAGTATAACGCTTTTTAATTCCATCCAAACAGAGCTTTTTCAAGTAAACTTCTGCTTCTTTGAGACGTTCTTTTTCTTCAAACTTTTTTCCTTCAAGAGGAGGAGGAATAAAAATGGGATAATATTTTTTTTTAAACTCTATTTCAAGATTGCATGTCTTAGCAATGTGAAGAGTCCTTTCAATTGCTTTGGGAATATCAGTAAAAAGCTCTTGCATTTGCTGAGGTGTTTTAAAATAGAGCTCATGGGTTGGAATGGCTTTTCTTTTAGGATTGGGAACGCGATTTTTGATTTTTCCAAAACCATCTCTTTCAACAATTTCACAGGCCTCTTTCGATTGAATATTCATCAAAACCTCATGGGCCTTCCAATCTTCTTTTCTGAGATAATGAATTTCATTGGTTGCAACATAGGGAATATTTTTTTGTGTTGAAAGCTCAAGAATCTTTTTTTCGATTTTCTCTTGGTTTTTAATCCGATCGATATAACTTTGATAGAGCCATGATTCTTGATCGATCTTATCTTCTTCAAGCCTCTCTTGAGTCATTTGATAACGCCCTAACTCAAAAAAGAAGTCATCTTGATAAACCGACTGAACCCACTCAACCTCTTCTTTTAATTCCTCTTCTCTACCTTGAATGATCATTTGAGGAATACGCCCTCGCATAGAAGTAGAAAGGCAGATCAAATCGGCTGAATGTTTTTCCAAAATTTCTTTATCCACTCTAGGAGTATAGTAAAATCCTTCGAGATATCCCATCGATGCAATCTTACAAAGATTTTGATAACCCAAATATCCTTTGGCAAGTAAAATAAGTGGGTAGCCAATAAAATGGTTAGAAAGACGACTCTTTTCTTTGCAAGAAAAAGGGGCAACTATGATTTCGATTCCAATAATGGGTTTGATCTTATGCTTTTTGCAGCTCTTAAAAAATTCAATGGCTCCAAACATATTACAAAAATCGGTAAGAGCTAGTGCTTCTAACCCGAGTTCAACTGCTTTTCGAATAAGATCTTCAATGGAAGCCGTTGAATCTAGAATTGAAAATTGAGAATGAACATGAAGAGGAATCCAAGCCACGTGCTCAATTTACCCTGCTTGAGCTATTTTACTTTCAACGATTTTAGGTTTCCACAATGGAAGCAACATCAAAACCGCAACTAAATTACAAATGCCAAGAAGTATAAAAAATCCAGACCAATTGTAATCATCTATAATTCTTCCAAAAGGATATCCGGCTGCTGCTGCCCCCATATAAGCAAATAAACCAGCAAACCCTGTTGCTGATCCAGCTGCCTCTTTTCCAGCCATCTCAGCTGCCGCAATTCCGATGAGCATTTGAGGACCAAAAATAAGAAATCCAACGATAAACATGACCACTGAAAATACAATAATACTTGAAGACGCAATATGCCAAAGGGTAAATAGAGCAATCACCATCCCAAAGCTAAAAAGCACATTTACAGGGCCACGTCTTCCTTTGAAAAGAGTATCCGACAGATAGCCAGCTGATAAACTACCAAAAATTCCTCCTATTTCAAACCAAAAAACACATGAACCCGCTCCCATTAAAGAAAAGCCTTTTGATTCAATGAGATAAATTTGCACCCATTGATTAATTGCTTGTCTAATCACATAAACAAAGAAAAAAGAAATCGCTAGAATCCAAATAAATCTATTTTTAAGAACACACTGAAAAAGAATTTCTTTCGATGATTTTTTTCTAAATACCTCTTTTCCCTGTTGAAGGGGATTTTCTTCTTTACGATACCTCTCAACAGAAGGCAATCCCAAAGCTTCAGGATTATCTCGAATACGATTGATCAAAAAAATTCCCACTAAAATCGCCATAACTCCTGGAAAATACATGGCAAAGCGCCAACCAAGGAGCTGAATGGCAAAAGCACAGATTAAAGGAATAAGAGCTCCTCCAATGTTATGAGACGTATTCCAAAAACCCCACCAACGTCCTCGCTCACTTTGAGAATACCAAGAAGTTAAAAGTTTCGCACAAGGAGGCGACCCCCATCCTTGAAAAAGTCCATTCATTCCCTGAAAAAGAGCAAAAAAGACCAAAGTAGAAGAGAGCCCAAAAAAAATATTAAAAGCCCCAGTCATGATCAATCCAATTCCCATAAAAAATCGCAGACTCGATCGGTCAGAAACTACTCCACTTAAAAATTTACTCACCCCATAACTAATTGCTGCAAGACTACATAAAAATCCAAGTTGACTTTTTTCAAATCCAAGTTCGGTGATGAGCACTGGCATGACAAATGTAAAACTAAGTCGAGTAAAATAAAAAAAAGCATATCCGATATAAATAGAATAAAATATTCTAATACGCCAATAACGAAATGTAGATTCTACCTTATCTGGATCTTCAATGAGTTTTTGGGGAGAATCAGGTTTAAAGAAGCTAGCAACACCCACGAAGAACCCTTTTTAAATTGATCTATGCATACTTAATCCATTATGACATCAAAATAAATAAATTTAAAGCCTTAATCAGAGTCAAAGTCTTTTTAATTCTGATATAGTATGAGACTCCTGTATAATTGCTTTGAACAAATGAAGATCATTTCAATCAGCTCAAATAAATCAGGCAAGGATCTCAATATTCGCTTCTATTCCCCCTCGAATTTTAAGTCGAACATGCTTTAAACATGTTCTCTCTCAGAATCTAAAAATCTTACCTTTTCTAGGGGGTGTCTGAAAAATATTTTTAGTGTATAAACTTTATCTTGTTTTTCTTATTTAAGAGGTTTTTATATGGCACGCATGATGCTTAAAGACCCAGGATTGGGCAAGGCTTTAACCTTTGTTTCCTAAGATGTTGAGGAAGTGTTCTCTGGAAGTTATGAATCGCTTTGCCTTGGCGACCATACAAATCGGTTTCGATCCAAGTAGTGAGCATACTCCGGCTCCAACCATTCTCTATGGTTTGCTCTGCATACCAAAGCCTTGCTTCTAAAGTCTCTACCTTCTGCATCAAAATCATATTATGCCCCCAGGGAATTTGGGCAACAGCTGTTGCCCAATTTTCGTCAGGATAGCTCTTGGCGAACTGCCTCATATAGTTCAAATTCCTAAGAGAAAATCCTGAAACATTTGGAAATGAAGAAGCTATATCCTTAGATAGCTTATCAATTGTCTTGGCTCCCCAACCCTGCTCTGAGATGTTTTCCGAGAGTCTTTTTCCAAATCGCCAGTACAAAGTTGTAAGCTCACGTGTCACTGATAAAGCCGCTCGGAGCTGAGCCTGCCTTATATCGTTCTTGATTTGGTCCAAAAAGGTCGTATGTCAAAGTCAAGGAAAATTCCATAGGTAAAGGGGGGATAAATTCCATAAAGCAAAATTTTTAAACTTCTTTCTTATCCTCCATATCTTTGGTTCTAAA
>JANQJX010000011.1 GCA_028281425.1 Simkania sp. | reverse complement strand
CTCCTATTTTAGTGGGATATGCCAAGATTTTTTTATTTCTTTTGAACAGCTTTTTTTATTTGTTTTATTAAAAACTTTATTTCCCTTTTTAACTGTTTATTTGTTTTGGATTTTTATTGCCTTAGGCTCTTTGCTCCAGCTTCATCTTATTTTTGACGCATTTTTACATCGGAATAGCAAGATCCGTATGGAAATTTCTTTTTTCTCTTTTATCAATGATATCCGTTGCTTTTGGGATTCAGCTAAGGAAAAAAAAATTTGGCGATTTATTCCAGGAGCCCTTTTCTTTTTATTATTTCCTTTGTTTGCTTATTTATATGCTTGGGATGTTCTCTATTCCCTAAATTTTTCTAGAGATTGGATAGAAAGAGGGCTTTTATTTGGAGTCATTGGTCTTATTGCCTTTATATTCTTGCCGAGTAAACTTTCTTATGCCATCGATCATATCGTTTTTCAAAATCAAATCTGGTTTGTACAAAAATTTTATCGATTTTTTAAAAGGAAAAATGATCGGACGGGGTTGCAATATCTTGTGAAAGAAAGTTTTAAACCACAAAATGAAAAGAAAAGTTATCTCTCGTCTGAATATCCCCTTTATAAATACACTCATGGTTTTACTGGAGAAAAAACTTTTGATCTCTTGCTGAATAAAGAAGAAAAGCCTCATATTATTTTGCTTTTTCTCGAATCTTTTCGTGCAAAAGATGTCGGGTGTTTAGGAGGGAAATATCAAGTGACTCCTTATTTTGATCATCTTGCTTCAAAAGGAATTTTATTTTCAGATTTTTATGCAAATTCTGTGCGCACTTCTCGTTCTGTTATTGCTTCCTTATTTGGTGTTCCATCTGATGTGGATGCTTCAGAACAAGCAGTGCGTGTTGACTTTCCTTTTGTAGGGATTCCACATTTGATGAAAAGTAAAGGATACCGTTCGACTTACATCCATAACGGTCCTATTCATTTTGAAAATCAAGATCTCTTTTTTCAAAATCATGGGTATGAAACCGTCTTAGGTCAGGAAGATATTTTGAAGAAGTTTCAAGCAATCCATTCAACGAGCTGGGGACTTCCCGATGAGTATTTAATGCGCTATAGCATTGATTTCTTGAAAAAACATGACAATCAGCCTCAGCTTATCACCTTGTTTACAATTACAAATCACCATCCATGGAAATTGCCTCAAAGAAAAGAAACTTGCTTCTTTCCTTCCCATCTTCATCCGACCTATCGTAAATATTTAAATACATTTCACTATAGCGACGCAGCGCTTGGACTCTTCATTGATTTGTTAAGAAAAAATAAGCTTATTGAAAAAACACTGTTATTTATTTTAGGAGATCATGGATATCCTATGGGTGAGCATAAAAATAATTTTGTTGAACAACGTTTTCTCTACGAAGAAAATATCCGTATCCCTCTCCTTATTTATGGAGAAGGAAGAATCAAAGTCCCAAAGGTGATCGATAAACCCTCAAGCCAACTCGATCTTGTTCCTACTATTATGGATCTTTTTCACCTCCATGGTTTTAACCATTCCATAGGAAGCTCTCTTTTGAGAGAAACTAAAACCCGTCCCATCTTTTTCCATAATCCTTATGTCTTTAATAATTTGGGATTACGCCTTGACAAGCATAAATTTATCTATACCACCCTTTCTAATGAGCTTGAACTCTATGATTTAAAAGAAGATCCTGGAGAAAAACGAAATATTGCTAGAGAAAACCATCTGTTGTCAGGAAAGTGTCTTCAATATATCAAAGATTACCGGAGACTTTTTCAGCGTGTTTATGGGGAAAAATGTTTTGTCCCAACAAAAACATATGTCACGCATGACACACGCTCTCTTAATTTTACAAGTGATCCTTAACTCTTATTAAATCGGATTCCAATTTTTATTAAAAGAAAGCGAATGACGAGAAAAGGATGAAATAAAAGATGTTTTATAAAATTCCAATAGGTGACACTTGTGATGGGTTTTTTTAAAGATTGAGTGGAAGGAGTTATGGCATCTGCAATCCAGTCTCTATAAGGAGGAGGAAGTCGTTTTGGAAGGGCATTTAAAGGAAAAAATCGGATTTCTCTGGTTTCTTCAGAGAGTTGAGGTTGCCCTCCTCTTATATCGCACTCAAAAGAATAGGTATATTTGGCTAAGCGGCAAAGAGGAATGTATTCGGCCACTTTTTTAAAAATAGCAACCCTATAACCTGTTTCTTCTTCTACTTCTCGAAGGGTGGCTTGTTCAGGGGTTTCTCCCTTTTCAATGCCTCCTCCTGGAAGCACCCAAACGGGAATGTCACGTCTTTTGATCAAAAGAATGGTTTTACGAGCATGACCAAAGATGATCCCATTGACACTTTCAGCTGAATGATTCATTCTATCCTTTAACTCCAGTTTAATAGAGCGATGAAACCAAGTCAAATTCTTCTGCTTTTTTTATTTCTTTTGATGCTTCTGACAGGATGTTCTAAATACCATCTTGAGGTTGTAAGACAAACATTAAGTAGAGAAACACTCGCGAGTACTTTTGTTAAAAGTCCTGATCCGAGGCAAAAAAATCCTCCTCAAGGAGAAGAGCTCTTGATTAGTTGGCGTCTTCCAGCAGATAAAGTTGAAGAATCTCTTCATTTAACTCTGGAGATTATTTTTTGTGATTTAAGTCAAAAAACATTTTCTTATCCTATTGTCAAAAGAAGTGGTAGGATAGGCTATGCCCTTTTAGACAGAGATTATGAAAAAACAGGAGGTTTTTTGACCTATAAAGTGGAAATCATCAATCATGACAATCAAGTGATTCAGCAATGGAAGCACCTTTTTTGGGTAGATCTCATTACAATTGATAAAGAATGATAAGCTCAAGAAGGGGGATCATTTAGTATTTAGAATAGGTTGAAGTGATTCATAAGCATTAAAAACCAATTCTTCGGTGATTTCCCAATCGATACAAGGATCGGTGATAGAAAGGGCATGTTCTCCTTGAAGGTGGCTTTCAAGCATCGTTCCTGCAATTAAATGATTTCCTTCGATGATCTGTTTTAGAATAGAGTGCATGACATAAATTTGATTGTTTGCAATTTTTTCTGAATTCCCATGAGCACAGTCGACAATGATGGGGGCAGTAAGGCCTAAAAGACGTTTTTTATAAATAGCTTGGGAGATGGACAAAAAATCGTAGTTAGGAGAACAAACAGATCCTCTTAAAATAAGATGCGTATAAGGGTTTCCTTGAGAAGGTAAAGAACAAATTCTTCCTTGCTTATCAATTCCAATGGCTGTTTGAGGATGACGTGCTGCTAGAGCTCCATAAATGGCATTATCAAGGGTTCCGTCTGTTTCGTTTTTAAATCCTATGGGAAAATTGAGTATAGAAGCCATTTGGCGATGAATTTGAGATGCAGAAGTACGTGCTCCAATAATCCCCCAGGTAAAAAAATCGCTATGATAAGAAAAAAGAAGAGGGTCTAAAAATTCAGTCGCTAAAGGAATTTCATATTCCATTAAATTGAGAAGCAATTTGCGGGAGGCAATCAGTCCTTCATCGATTTCTGAAGTTCCATCTAAATTGGGATCATATAAGTAACCTTTCCAGCCAAATTGAGTGCGTGGTTTTTCTAAAAAAACACGCATGATTAAAAAAAGACGGTCTTTGACCTTTTCATACAAAGCTTTTAACTTAGCACCATAGTCAAGAGCGATTTGTTGATTATGAATAGAACAGGGCCCTGCAAAAATAATGAACCGTTCATCGCTATTTTTTAGAATATTTTCTCCTTCTTTCCGAGTTTTTAAGATCCTTTGCTTATGGTAGGGAGAGAAGGGATAGATCTTTTCAAGTTTTTCAGGAGTAATAAGAGGATGGGAAAAAAAAGTCATACACTCAATTGAGTTTTGTCTTATAAAACCTTTGAATATTTTCCTAAAATCGTAGTTTGCATTGTTCTCTTTTCCGAATGTGTCTTAAGAAATTCTCTTAAGCAAAGGTTTAAAACCCTTAGCCTCGAGAATTTTTTTGTGCTAATCAAAAAAGAAGGTAGAATTTTAGTTTTAAAATAAAATTTATGCAAATTTTTTATTTTTCCTATGGACTCACATATCCTCATTGAAACATATTCATAGATTAGGAAGAAGAAAAAAAGAATCTACCTTCATGATCTCTTTAAGGGTTCTTTTTTCTTGCTTTCAAAAAAGGTTCTTAACTTTTCTAAATAGATAAAAATAATTGGGGTAAAAAAGAGAGTAAGGATTTGAGAAAGAATCAGTCCTCCTACAATGACAAGGCCTAAAGGACGACGTGACTGGGCAGTTAACCCTCCAATGCCAAGGGCAATGGGAACAGCTCCCATCATTGCGGAAAAGGTGGTCATTAAAATAGGGCGGAGCCTTTGGCAGCAGGCTTCATAGATTGCCTTTTGAGTAGAAATTCCTTCCATAAGCCTTTCAGTGGCAAAATCGATCATCATAATGCCGTTTTTTAAAACGATTCCAAGAAGCATTATGATTCCTACAAAAGCGTAAATCGATAAAGGTTCTTTAAAAATAAAAAGGGTTAAAAAAGCCCCTAATCCAGCAGGAGGAAGTGCTGACATCACGGTAATGGGATGGATTAAGTTTTCATATAAAATCCCAAGAATCACATAGATTAAAAATAGGGTAATGATAAATAGAAATCCAAGACTTTTAAATGATTTTTTAAAAATATCTGCTGATCCTTGAACATGGGCTGTGATCCCTGAACTGTGAATGTTTTGGCTCATCTTATCTAAGCTTTGAAGAGCCGTTCCAAGGGGGACCTTAGATGCAAGGTCAAATGTGATTGTGACTGATGGAAGCGCATTGAGATGAGCAATGCTTAAAGGTCCAACCCCCTCTTTTATATTGACGATTTCTTTTAAGGGAATTTGTGTTGGAAATGTGACGTTATGATTTTGGCTTTTATCTTGAGTGTTTAAAGCTGAGCTTGTACTAGAAGAAATATAGAGTTTATCCAAGTCGGTAGGATTGTTATACGCAGAGGGAATTGTTTCAACAATCACATAGTATTGATCGGCAACATTATTAATACGTGAAATTTCTGCTCCCGAATAAGCATAGTCAAATGCAAGCTCTAATCCTTCTGCTGAAACATTAAGATTATAGGCGCGATTTCGATCGATAGTGACATTGACATAAGGGGCATTGTTATGCATATCACTAGAGATTTGTGTAAAAAAGGGAGAGCTTCTCATTGAAGCAAGCATTCTATCAGCTTCTTGGTAGAGAGCTTTAGAATCAATGCCTTGAAGAGTATATTGATAATTGCCCATACTCATACTTGTCCCTACATCGAGACTGATCAAAGGAATGGCTCTTAAAAAAATATTCACTCCTGAAACTTCTTTAAATTGAGAAAGCAGTTCAGAGATCACTTCTTGAATAGGCTTCCGTTTTCTATAATCTTTAAGACGGATAAACATCACCGATTGGTTGGAATTAGGAAGGGCTGAGATAGAAACAAGATCAAATACATTGGGATTGTGACGTACAATATCAGAGATTTGTTTTTGATAGTGAATCATTTTAGAAGGGGAGGTAGAGTCTCCTGCAACTCCAAATCCTTGGATAAAACCAAGATCATCTTCGGGGAAAAAATCATTGGGAGTGATCATAGCTAAATAGATTGTCAAAGCACAAGAAAAAGTTCCTGTAATAAGAATGGCTAGTTGATGCTTAAAAACAAATTCAAGCCCTTTTTTATAAGCGTTTAAAAGGATGCTATTTAGTCTTTCTGAGAGACGTTCAATAAAGTTTTTTTTCTTTTTTCCGAATGATTTGTCAATGAGTTTTGAGCAGAGCATAGGAGTGAGGGAAAGAGAAATGATTCCAGAAAGGAGAACTGCAGTCACAATGGTCACACCAAATTCTCGGAAGATACGTCCCATAACTCCTTCCATAAAAATCATTGGAATAAATACGGAAACAAGAGAAAGAGTCATGGCTAAAACAGTAAAACTGATTTGTTTGGAACCATTGAGAGCAGCTTCCCAAGTTGTTTTTCCCATTTCGACATGACGCATGATATTTTCAAGGACGACAATCGCATCATCGATCAAAAACCCAATAGAAAGGGTGATGGCAAGTAAAGAGAGAATATCAATATTAAAATGGTAGAGATACATTAAAGCAAATGTTCCAATCACAGCAACAGGAATAGAAAGAAGAGGGATCATGGCATCTACGACTTTTCCCAAATAAAATAAGACCACAACCACAACAAGAATAATGGATAAAATCAGTGTAAACTGGACATCTCGGATCGACTCTAAAATCCAAATGGATTGGTCAAAATGGTAGGTGACATCCACAGAGCCAGGCAACTCTTTTTTTATTTTTTCAATAAGTTGTTTGGATCCTTCAATCACTTTAATCGTATTAGCGCCTGCTTGCTTAACAACCCCAATGACAACGCAGGGAGTCTTACGATCTTTTGTATAGTAATCAAGAGCATATTTGTCATTTTCAAGAGAGTTGATCGCACGTCCAACATCTTTGATCTTAAGAAGAGCTCCCTGATGATTTCGAATAATAAGCTCATGATATCCTTTTGCTTTTTGCATTTGGCCATCCACATTTAATATGTATTCAACCTCTTCTCCATAGAGATTTCCAACAGGTTTTTGTGGATTGCTTTTTTTAACAGCGTTGACAATTTCATCAATTCCAATCTGATGTGTTGCTAATTTATTAGGATCAACTTGAACACGCACAGCAAATTTAGATCCATAAACATTTGCATCAGAGACCCCTTCAACCATCCCAAGACGTCTTCCTAAAACCGAGTAAGCATATTCATAAAGATTTCCAAGAGTCATGGTATCTGATTTAATGGCCAAGTAAAGGACAGGAATATCAGTGGGATTGGTTTTTTGGTAAGTAGGATTGTTGGGCAAATCATTTGGAAGATTAGGGGCAGCGCGATCAAGTGCTGCTTGAACATCTTGAGCAGCTACATCGATATTTTTATTTAAGACAAATTGCAGCACGATGGTTGAGTTTCCATTTGTACTGGTTGATGAGATTGTCTTAATACCATCAATGCCAGTAAACTCTCTTTCCAATGGAGAGGTAATTGTATCTGCAATGGTATCCGGACCTGAACCGGGATAATTTGTTTTCACGACAATAATGGGGTATTCAATATTGGGAAGGTTACTGATAGGAAGGGCCTTATAGGCAATAGCTCCAAAAAAAAGAAACGTGATCATGGATAGACAAGTCATGATAGGACGGCGTATAAAGAGTTCTGATAGATTCATTTTGATCCGATGGTAATTTTGGCTCCATTGGAGAGGTTAAGTTGTCCTTCTTTCACAATGACTTCCCCTTTTTTAAGCCCTTTAGTGACAACAATGGTGTTGTTTTCTTGTCTTTGACCCACTTCAATAAGGCGTATTTCAACCTGGTTTTCTTTTGTGACCACAAAGACATATTTTCCCTTTGTATTATTTTGGATTGTTTCAACAGGGATAAGTAAAGCATCTTCTATGAGATCAAGGATGAGCTTCACTCGAACATATTGATTAGGCCAGAGTAATTTTTCTTGATTTTGGAAGGTTGCTTTAAGCTTAATCATTCCTGTTGCAAGATCCACTTGATTGTCGATAAAAGTGAGCTCACCATAAAATTCAGGAGATTGAGGATCTTCGGTTTGGACAATAATATGAAGAGGACCTTTTTTTTTTTGGGAATACTGCAGCTGAAATAGGTTTTTTTCATTGATAAAAAAAGTTGCGTAGATAGGTTGGATTTGATTTAAAGTGACAAGTGGTGTTTGTGCATTTTTTAAAATCAAATCCCCATCATAAACAAGCCTTGCTCCTGTTTTTGCATCAAGAGGAGAGTAAATGGCTGTGTATCCAAGATCAATTTGTGCATTTTGTAGATTTCCTTCGTTTTCTTGGGACAAACCTTCTTTGGATTCAACATCGGCAATCAGGCGATCAAAAGTATCTTGAGAGATGTAATTATCTACAGCCAATTTGGAATTACGCTCTAAGGTGCTTCTTGCGTATTTTAAATCTGCAAGGCTTTGCTTAAGAGCTCCTTGCTTTTCTTTAACATTTGCAAGATAAGGGCGGTTATCGATTAAAAACAGAAGATCCCCTTGTTTGACATCTGCACCTTCTTCAAAGCAGGTTTTTATAAGTTGCCCATCGACTTGAGCCATGATGTTGACTTTTTGATAGGATTCAATATGTCCGATTGTCTCAATATAAAGAGGCACTGTTTTTTGAGAGACCTTTGTCACTGTCACAGGAAAAGAAGATTTCTCTTCTTCCGGTGCTTTTTTTGTACAACTCACAGACAAGAAAAATAAGCAAGCCAAAAGAAAAATCTCTTTCCCTTTCATCAAATTTTTCCTTTATTTTCTTTTTTTAAAGAAGGGGGAAGCAAAATCCCCGTTGCGTAAGCAAGATTTGCAATCGAAGTGTAAAAACTATTTTGAGCTTTTGCAACTTCTGCTCTTGCATCAGCAACAGAAGCTTGGGCATTGATCAATTCAACAATGGTTGTTGTGCCTGCTCGGTATTTAGAAAGATTTACCTCAAAATCTTGCTGAGCTGAATTTAAATAGCTCTTGGCATATCTGATCATTTCTTTTGAAAGAAGAGTGCTTTCACGATAATTAGAAACCTCTTCAGCAATGTTTAATTGGGTTTGTCTAAGTTCAGCTTTGGCGACTTCTAAATTGGCTTTGGCCTTTTTGATACTATTTTCAATGTAAAAACCTTGAAAAAGGGGAAATGTTAAAGAGAGCAGGGCACTAAAGTCATAGTGATCATCTCCATAATTTGAAAGCCATTTACGTCCTATATCAAACTGCGCGTTGAGTGTTGGGTAATGTTTGAGTTTGGCACTTTCTAAAGTTAAAAGATTTGATTTGACTTGAACTTCAGCAGCTAAAAGATCGGGGCGGTTTTGATGAGCTTGAGCAAGCAGAGTTTCAAGAGATTCCATTTTAATAGAATGGATTTTTAAGGGGTAATTTTGAAAAAAAATCGGTTTGTCATTGGACAGACCCATAGACTGAATCAGATGAGTATAAGCATCATGCACATTTTGCTCTTGGGAAATTAGATCAAGCTTTTGTTTTAAGAAAAAAGTGTTTGCTTGAACGATATCAGAGACATCAGAAAGGCCTCTTTGAAAACTCTCTTTGGTTGCATCTAAAGAGATTTGTGCATTGAGTAAATCTTCTTGATGAGCTGTAAGGAGTTCTTTTTGGTAGAGGTAATTATAATAATTATTCATGGCTGTTTGGATAATCAACTGGATTTTTGAATTATGGAGCCAGTTAGCATAATAAAGAGATTGCAAGGCTGCTTTGCTTGTTGTTCTTGTTTGGCCAAAATCAAACACTAAATAATTTAATTCAAGCTGCCAATCAGAGGTTGTTTCATAGATCACGATACGTTCTTGTCCAAGGAATTCAGCACTTTTTGTTCGTGATTGAGTGCCTTCAATTTCAGCTTGGATAAAAAGATTTTTAAGAGATTGGCCATATTCAGCTGCTGAAACACGTGCATTTGCCCAACTTAACTTTGTTGTTGGGTTATGATAAAGGGTGATATCAATAATTTCAGCGAGACTTAAAGGATTTTCTTTTGAACATCGTGCATAAGTTTCAAGAGTTTTTTTTTGCTCTTCATTTGTGATCAATCGGATTTGGGCCTTACAGGGGGGCATCCAAATTGAATTTGGGGACATAGGAGCATAGGTAAAGGGAGTATGAGCTGTTTTGAGATTGCATCCAAGAAAAGAGAGCAAAAGAAAAAAAATTGAAAATTTAAAAATTAAATCATAAAACTTTTGCATACAAGATCCTTTTAATTTTTGTTTATTACATATGTATAATTTTTTTCGATGGAAATTTATCTTTTCATAGGTTAAAATTTGGGTGTCATATTCAACATCATCGCCATCGCTCACCCATCAATTTTTTTATCCATTGAGTCGCGGGATTCACGGCATATTCTATGTGTGAC
>JANQJX010000004.1 GCA_028281425.1 Simkania sp. | reverse complement strand
AGTGCTGTTAAAGCACTAGGGAATCCTCTTTGTTTACGGAGAGGAGGATGTCAAGTATGATGGGTCTGCTTACAAGCTGAAATTTTTTGAGACGAATTTCAGCTTATCACAGTCCTATGATTTACTTTTTGCACTGAGATAAGATATGATGATATCTAGTTTTCATTGTCTTAAGGAGTTCTTGTAATGACAAAGAAAAAAAAAGTTGATGTTGCAGTGATTGGAGCTGGTCCTGGTGGATATGTCGCAGCTATAAAAGCAGCTCAAATGGGGAGGTCTGTTGTTTTAATCGAAAAAAAAGACTTGGGAGGAACTTGTCTTAATGTAGGGTGTATTCCCTCTAAAACGCTTCTTTCGAATGCAAAGGTGTTGCAAAAAATTAAAAATGCCAAAAACTATGGAATTGAAGTAGGAGAGATTTCATTTAATTATACAAAAATGAAAGAGCGGAAAGATGAGGTTGTGAGTCAAATTAAACAAAGTTTAGAAAAGCTTATTTACTCTAATGGAATTGAAATTATCAAAGGAGAGGCTGAATTTATCTCTCCTTATGAACTTAAGATAAGGGGGAACTCTCATGAGCTTGTTTGTGCAGAAAAAATCATCATTGCAACGGGTTCTAAGCCTATTGATATTTCTGCTTTTCCTTGTGACCATAATCGCATTTGTAATTCAACATCGATTTTAGACATCAAAGAATTGCCAAAATCACTTGTAATTATTGGAGGGGGATATATTGGATGCGAATTTGCCTCTCTTTTTGCAGAGCTTGAGGTCAAAGTGACGATCATTGAAGCTCTTCCCTCGATTGTTCAAGCCCAAGGTCAAGTCATTTCAGCACATTTAACACGTTCTTTTGTGAAGCGGGGGATTTCTATTTTAACCGATAGCACTGTTGAAACAATTGATAAGAAACAAAAAGGGCTTTTGGTTCATCTGAAAGGAGGTGAAAAAGTAGAAAGCGAAATGGCTATTGTTGCTGTTGGTCGAAAATTAAATACTCAGGACCTTCATCTTGAAAAAGCAGGGGTTTCTCTTGGCTTAAAAGGGGAAATCGAAGTGAATGAGAGACTTGAGACAAAAGTTACTGGAATCTATGCTATTGGAGATATTACGGCAAAAGCGATGCTTGCACATACGGCCTCCCATCAGGGTATTATTGCTGCTTCTAATGCTTGTGGTCTCAAAATGCAGATTCATTATGATGCTGTTCCAGAAGTTATTTTTACCGATCCTGAAATTGGGATGGTTGGTTTATCAGAAGATGAAGCGAAAAAAGAAGGGTATCATGTAAGTGTGGGAATGTTTCCTTTCCAAGCGCTTGGGAAGTCGATTGCCTCTATGGAAACAGAAGGATTTGTTCAAATCATTGCCGATAAAGATACAAAGGCTATTTTAGGAGCACAAGTTGTCGGTCATGAAGCTTCGATCTTAATTGCTGAAATGGCACTTGCGATAAACAATGAACTCACATTAGACTGCGTAATAGATACGATTCATGCTCATCCGACGGTATCTGAGTCTTGGTTAGAAGCAGCGCTTCTTGCCAATGAGACACCGGTGCATTTTCCACCTAAGATGAAAAAATAACTAGCATGTGTGCAGATAAAAAACTTTTTGATAACCGTATTGGGAAAACAAAAGTCAATCGTCTACCTAAAAATCCCGAAGAAAGTGGGAAAAGAGGACGATTCCCAAGTTGGTTACATCGAAAATTGCCTCGTGGGGGACTTCTTCATCAAACGCAAGAGATCGTTAAAAAATATCGCTTAAATACCGTTTGTGAAGAAGCTAAGTGTCCGAATCGTTTAGAATGTTTTTCTAAAAAAACAGCCACTTTTTTAGCTCTTGGTAAAACATGTACGCGTTCTTGTGGATTTTGTGACATTGATTTTTCAAAACATCCTTCTCCTCCAGAAGAAGACGAACCTCAAAGGATTGCGCTTTCTGCAAAAAATCTTGGATTAAAACATATTGTTATCACCATGGTTGCACGAGATGATCTTCTAGATGGAGGAGCCTCTCATATGGTAAAGATCATTCACGCACTTCAAAAAGAGTTGCCCGAAGGGACGATTGAAGTCTTGACTTCTGATTTTTGTGGAAATAAAGAAGCAATTGAGGTGGTACTTAAAGCAGGCCCAGATATTTTTAATCACAATATTGAAACTGTGCGCCGACTAAGCCCTCGCATACGCCATAAAGCAAACTATGAGCGTAGCCTCAATGTCCTTCGTTTTGTCAAAGGAAAAGTTCCTTTTTTGAAATCGGGAATCATGGTGGGTCTTGGAGAAGAAAAAGAAGAAGTGGAAGAGGCAATTAGGGATTTAAAAGAAGCAGGCTGTGACATCATCACGATAGGACAATATCTCCAAGCCAGTCATCATAAGCTTCAAGTCAAATCTTTTGTGACTCCAAAGCAATTTAAAGCTTATGAAGTCTATGGCTACAAAATTAAAGTGAAGCATATGTACTCAGGTCCTTTTGTCCGCTCGAGTTACAACGCTGCTTTACTCAAAGACAAAGCTTTTAAAAAAAAGGAAAGTCAATGAAAGTCCCTAATGCTCCTGTTATTGATGCAATTGATATGGAAATTTTAATGCATCGAGATACCCATTTTGGAGGGAACTTTGATGTGATGCTCGAATATTACGAGCAAGAAGGAGTGGGCATCATGCCAGATTTTAAAATTGAGGAAATTAAAAGACTTCAAAACCTTGAACATGAGATGGAAAAAAATCTTGCTGAGATCTATCTTCCTGAAGCTGCAAAAAACAGTGTTCAAAAAGTCCTTAAGATCTATCATGCTTTGAAAGAAGTCTATTCAAAAAGTCCTCAAGATAAATACTCCATTTTAATCAGTGATTTGATCTTATCTGAAGAAGAATTTCCAAAAAAAGAAATTGAAGCTCTGGTAATGGAAAAAGAAAAAGTGGTTCCTCATCTTATCCATCTTCTTTCAGCTCCCACTTTTTATGATCCCCTCTATCCCGGCTATGGACGCACTCCTATTTTTGCTGCTAAATGTCTTGCGGAAATTCAAGATGAAAGAGCTATTTTACCTCTCTTTGAAGCAATTGGACATGAAAATTTTTTTACAGATGAAGAGATTATTAAAGCGCTTTCTTCATTTGGAGAAAGAGCAAAAGTTTTTTTAATGAAAATCTTAAAGTCTGAGCCTATTTCTAAAGATAATGAACATGCAGTGATTGCTCTTAATGGTTTTTCTGAAGATATAGAAATTGCTCAATGTGCTTTAGAAGTTCTTCAAAAGGACAAGGTATTAGAAAGCTCCACTTTATCTTCTTACTTGATTTTTGCTTGTTCAAACTTAACAAGTAAAAAAGACCAGAAGGTCTTCATGGATCTTTGTAAAAAGAAAGACCTTTCTAAATTACTTGTGGATGAAATTCATCTTGTAGCCAAATATTGGAAAAGATAATTCTTGGATTCAAAAATCTAACGCAAGACTTCTCCTTCTCTTCTTGAAGCTTTTTAAAAAAAACTTTTTATGCAGGATTAGACAGTAATCACGGGTGTAATCAAAAAATAAGTAGACCTATATTGAAGCTGGGTGATACCATTCAAGGGGAGCTGGCTATATCCTTTGGATCATAAACTCTAGCACACTCAAAGTAGTAAAAATAGTGGGAAGGGTCACTTTGATTTAAAAAAAAATGATAAAGTATCAGGAGTCGTTGTCAATCGTGTGTTTCATATGCGACGCGATACTTTTTAATTTTTAGACAAGAGATTGCTATAAGAGGTGACCCTTCATTTTAGATTTCAATTAGCCACATCACACCATATTTGCCTTTTACTCACAAGATCCAAAGAGCTTTTTTTTCTTTTTTATGTTTCTTGTCTTTGAGATGAAAGGAAGCGTACTGATGATATCACTTAAGCAACTCATCTCATAGAGGCACATTTGACGAATAATTTCTCAAAAAACAAATAATTAATTAAATAAAAAATCTATAAAAATTAATCTTAGCTTTTTGAGAAATTATT
>JANQJX010000224.1 GCA_028281425.1 Simkania sp. | reverse complement strand
AACCATGAAGAAGCAAGAAAGCAGCTGTCTAAATTTAAAACTCTCCCTTTTGAATGAGCCATCATGAGACCTAAAAATTTCTCTTTCTCTCTATTTTGAGAAAAAGAAAATTCCATCTTATTGCGGTAGCGCCAAGGGTCTAGAGCAAAGAGAATCGGATGGAAGATTCCTTTTTGAAGAAAAGGGGCAAAAAGCTCTTTTATACATTTTTCTTTATATGCAAACTGCGCTTGGTAACGCATTTCTTGGAATGCACACCCTCCACATATTCCAGAATGGGGGCATCGAGAAGCCACGCGATTTTTTGAAGGGGTCACAATTTCTAAAAGAGTTCCTTTTAGAATATTTTTTTTCCATCTGTTAAGGGAAACTCTTAAACGATCTCCAATCACTCCCGAGACAACTTCAATTTTTTTCTTTTTCTCCCCTTCCTTTTCTAAAAAAGCAACTCCATGCCCTTTAATCGAATAGGCCGTAATTGGGATTTCAACTTCTTTTCTTTTCATGATTTTTTATTTTACTCTTTATCTGCATTTCGCGTATCCCCTCTAAAAAATTCACACGCTCTGTTTCGCTCACACATCTAATAAATTCTTTCAGGTGAAGTTGCAAACTTATCCATTTGGAAATGACTTGCTGTCGCAAAAAAACACTCGCACACGCCTTTTCGCAAGAGGGGGCATGCGAAATGGGACTAAGAAATTTTCGAAGATAAGGCATACAAACTTTACCTAAGAGAATTTTTTGATGCCAACAAAAAACGACCCTCCATCTTTTTTTTCAGAGGGAGCATGCGAAATAGGAATTTAAAGAAGTCTTGCATAAAAATAGACGCGAATTCCTTGAGCCTTTTTCTCCTCTATGCTAGTTTGAAATGTATGGAACATGCTTATATTTATAAAGAAGGTAAAATTCTTTCAGCAGAAAATGCTCATATCTCTCTTTTTGATTTGAGCTTTCTGCGTGGCTTTGGCGTGTTTGATTACTTGCGAATCTATCAGAAAGTTCCTTTTCATCTTTTTGATCATTTGATCCGCTTTCAAAAATCTGCAGAAGCAATTGGCCTAAAGCTCCCCCTTTCTCTAGAAGAGATTGAAACTATTGTAGAAAAGCTTCTCAAATATGTTCCTTACAGTGACGCCAATATCAAGCTTTTTTTAACAGGAGGAGTTTCTAATAACCACTACCTTCCTCAAAAAAACCCTACTTTTCTTTCTTTGATTTACCCCTTTTTTCCTTTTCCTAAATCTCTCTACGAAAAAGGAGTCTCTCTTTTATCTCAGATCTATGAACGTCCCTTTCCCACTTCTAAAACACTCTATTACCTCCCTGCCATTGCTTCTCTTTGTCAAAATAAAAAAAAGCACGCAGATGACGTTCTTTTTTTAAGTGATCAAGAAGAAATCTTAGAAGCTGGAACAGCCAATTTTTTTGCCATTCGAGAGAATCAAATTCTCACGCCTAAAAGAAAAATCTTGCAAGGAATTACCCGTCAAATCGTGATAGACTTGATGCGAAGAAAAAAAGTTGAAGTGATTGAAACCTCTCTTTTTTTTAATGAATTAAAAACGTTTGAAGGTATTTTTCTCACATCAAGTAGTAAAGAAATCGTTCCCGTTTCTAAAATCGATGACCATGAGATTCCTTTTCACCCTCTTATTAAAAGGGTCCAAGACGCTTTTGTAGACTATGTTCAAACACAAGTGAATTTTGTAGATTCACTGATCTCTTCCCAAAATCTATAAAATCTACTCTTATGCAATTTGAAAAGTCCCGGTTCATCTTGTCATGGGTATAAAAAGACAAACAGGAATTTTTGAATTTAATTATTAAAATTGGTGTAATAAAATTTTTAATGATTTAATTATAAAAATAAAAACCAAAGTAATAGGTTCTGATTGTCTTTCATTCTTATTTGTTTCTTGCTTCCTTTTTTTATCTATGCAGATCCAGAAATTTTGTCCCTCCAATCTCTTCAAGAAGCTGAAGAGCTTGCTCTAAAATATAATCAAAACCTTCAATCTCTTGATCACCTTATCGAAGAGATGCATCAAAAAAAACTTGTCAAAATCTCTGACTACCTTCCTAAACTCGAAACAATCGCTCAAGCTTTTCAAGCTCAACACATCCAAGATTCATCGGGAAATAAGAGTTCTTTCTTAACGCAGCTTGTCTTAACTCAAACACTTATCTCAGCAAAGAAATATTACGACATTAAAATTGCCTCTCTTATGCTAAAGCAATTCAAGCTCTTAAAAGAAGCTGCAATCAATGACTTGCTCTATCAAGTACGAAGAGGCTATTTTAAAATCTTACTAGATAAAAATAGACTTTTTACAGCTAAGGAAAAGCTTGAACTATTTAAAATCTTAACCCTCAGAGTAAAAGAGCGTCTTAATATTGGAACTGCCACTTCATTTGAACTCAACCAAAGCCAAGTCGCTCTTTCCAATACCTTATCTTACTACTATGATAGCGAGAAAAAACTGCATCTTGATCTCAATGCACTCCTTGAAATCATGGGCTTTATTCCCGGAGAAGTGATCCTCGATCTTAAAGAAAAGTCTATCTCCTTCAAACATCTTCCAGTTCTTTTTAATAAACTCGAAAAGGGGAAATCTGTTTTCTTAGAGACCCCGTTAAAAAATGGACTCATTTATCCCGATACAAATCCAAAAAAGCAAATCGATTGGATCTCAAAACTTTTTAATCCAAGCGAAATCAAATTATGGGAAGAAATCGCTTTAGAACATAGACCTGATCTTAAAAAAAGAAGAAATGATTTTTTCCTAGCTACTAAAAGTGTCGAAAAAGCCTATGGAGCTTACTTGCCTAGACTCGAACTCGAATTCAATTATGGGGGGAAGCCCAATCCTTATAATGAATACCCAACATCGAGCTTTTTACATCAATCCTTTCAATGGGGCGCAGGCTTGGTTTTGACATGGAACCTATTTGACAGTTTTAAAAAAGAAAGAAACATCCGCTCTGCTAAAGCAAAACGCCTTTCTATACGTTCCCTTTGGAATCAAAATATTCAAACTGCCTACCGCCAAATCAATGACCAAATTGCTCTTATCATCAATGCAATGGCTTCTCACCTTTCTTCAAGTGGAAATATGAAACTTGCAAAACAAGCACTTCTTCAAGCAGAAGAGCAACTTGAAATCGGCTATTTATCGATTTTTGATTACCAAATTTCCATTGATAATTTCATCGAAGCAAAAAATCTTTTTTTTAAATCCAACTTTAATCTCATCGATGCCTATTACGGTTTGCGCCATGCAAGTGGGATCGATACTCAAGGAGAGAGAAACAAATGATCGAAGAGCCAAAACAGGAAAAAAAAAGAGGTCCAAAATGGCTTTTAATCTGGGGCTGTTTGGGGATGATTGTATGCCTTGGAGCCTTCTTTTATCTCTATAAGTATATGCAAACGTTTGCTTCAACAGACGATGCTTTTATAGATGGTTTTCGTATCGACCTCTCAAGTGATATGATTGGTCGCATTATAGAACTTAAAGTGGATGAAGGCGATTTTGTGAAAAAGGGGGATGTCGTTGCAATTCTCCAACAAGATATTTTACTCTCACAAAAAAATGAAGCTCAAGCTGCTCTCCTAAGTGCTGAGCAAAATACTCAGATAGAAAAAGCTCTCTATGAAAAATTGCTTGATGATTACGAAAGAGGGCTCAAAGGAATTGAAGATAAGATCATATCCAATCAAGATTTTGATCATATCCAAAAAGATTTTGAACAAGCTCTATTTTCATATAAAAAAGCCCTTGCTGACCAAGACCTTGCAAAAACAAAAATTGAAGTCATTGATGCTCATCTTTTTCATACTTATATCATTGCTCCAATGGATGGAATGATTTCCAAAAGATGGATTTTTATCGGGGATGTTGTCCGCCCCTCTCAAGCAATTTTCAGTCTTTATGATTTAGAAAATGTGTGGATACAAGCCAATTTGAGTGAAAAAGAGATCGAATATGTGAAATTAAAAGATCGAGTAAAAATCAAAGTAGATGCCTATCCCGATATTAATTTTGAAGGGGAAATTTTTACGATCAAAGGAGCTGCAGCTTCTCAGTTTTCAGTCATTCCTCAAAATAATGCAACGGGAAATTACACCAAAGTTGCACAAAGAATCCCCATTAAAATTACACTTGAGCCTCCTCCTTCTCACAGAAAACAAAAACTCTATCTCTTTCCAGGAATGAATGCAAAAGTCAAAATAAAGCTCGGTCAATCATGATGGAAAAAGCCTCTTTTTTTTCCCTTCTTGATTGGAAACAGCCCAAACTTATTCAGCCAAATCATCCCATAACGCCTTGGATTGTTTTAATCAATGTCACAATCATTACTATCTGTGTAGTGATCACCGCTTTTGCACCCATGATATCAAGCTCTTCTATTCAAGGAAGTCTTGTCATTGGAAAAACCTTAAATACTTGGATCTCTCTTAGCTATCTTTTGACAAGTGCTGTCATAGTTCCTATTGCCGATTGGGTTTCACACCGCTATGGGTATAAAAGGATCCTTTTCATTGCCACAATTTTGTTTTTTTTCTCCTCAATTATCATTGGAACAACAGATAGTTATTTTGTTGTAATCATTTGTCGTATCTTATCTGGAATTGGAGCCGCAACCGCCTATACCAATTGTTTGACATTCATTAGCCTTGTTTTCCCAAAAGAAAAGCGCACCCTCCCTTTGGTTTTATACATTGCTTCCTCTTTTGGAATTGGAATGGTTATGAGCTTCCTTTTAGGGGGCTATGTAACCGATCAATTGGGGTGGCATTCTAATTTTCTCTTTTTAAGTGCTATTGCTCCAATTGCAATTGGAGCAATAGGGTGCTTTTTCCCTGAAACAACAAAAGAAACACGCAGACATTTTGATTTCATAGGAGCCTTTTTTTATCTCATCTGTATTTTCAGTTTTGTGATTTGGATTTCTAATGTGAAAGCTCCTTGGAATGCAAATGGATTTTCTTCTTTTTTCTCTTATGCTCTCCTTTTGACAACAGGAACCTCTTTTCTTTTTTTTATTTTATCAACCCTTAGCAAAAAAGACCCCCTTTTTAACCTCTCTCTTTTTAAAACACGTTCATTTATCATAGGCTGCACCGCAACTTTTTTTGTCGCATGTAATTTTGTTCCTACAGTGCTTACAATTTCCATAATTTTTGAAGAAGAACTTCTTTACTCAAAATATAAAGCAGGTCTCTATCTCATTCCTTATGGAATCACAATGGGGTTAGCCGGTATTGCAAGCGGCCTTTTTAGTAAAAAAGTTGGACTCAATACATTTGCCCTTATAGGAATTTTTCTCACCCTTTTTAGCTGCTTTCTCAATCAGAACATCACCATCCAAAGTGACCATTTTGACTACCAAGTCATGCTCATTATACGGGGTGCAGGTGTTGGGTTTGCGCTTGGCCCACTTACAGCTCTTATTCTCAAAAAAGTTCAACCCGAACTCATTGGACAAGCCTCTGTTCTTGTGACTTTATTCAGATTACTTGGAGCTTCCCTTGGAACAAATTTTACTAATATTATGGAAAAAATACGCTTGCCTTTCCATCTCTTAAGATTTGGAGAACAAATGCAACTTCACACACCAGCCCTTGAAGCCTACCAAAAACACCTCGACCTTTTTCTTGTAAAACAAAGAGGATCGATTCCAAATCACTTACTTCTCGGTGGACATGGATACGGGGATTTAAGCTCTCTACAAAGTTATCAAGAGCTTTTCAAATATGTCAAAACACAGGCAAGAATTGCATCGATCAATGATGCCTATCTTATTATTGGAATTGTTCTTACTCTTTTAATGATCATCATATCCTTTTTTATTCTCCGAGGAAAATGGAAAGAAAAAAAAGCAATTTCTCAATAACTCAGCTGATGCAAATACACTTGTATTTTCTCTATTAAAGCAACATAAACTTGGGATAAATTCGTGTTAAAGAAAGGGTTTCCAAAGAGGAAATCCCCCTATTTTTCAAGCAACGCTGCCTTTTAAATACCCTGAAAAAATCTGTATCTTCTGTTTCCCGATACATCCAATAAATTCTTTTAGGTGAGGTTGCAAACTTATCTACGGGCTAAATCTTCTAAAAAAACCGTCAGACCAGATTAGGATACAATCAGGGGGTTCAAAAACTTCTTATGCAAAGATTAGACAACCGTCACAAATTTTACAAAAAATTTAGCAAAAAATGAAAAATAAAATAAACAATTTTATTCCTATTAATATAGCTCAATCCTTTTGATTTTAAGACATTTCTGTATTTAAATTCCAAAACAAAAAAAAATGGTTTCTTAAATCAATAAAATTAATGAATAAAAATGATTGCATAAATTTATAATTATTAATTATTGAATAAAAGAAGATACGTTTCAATATTAGGAGGATACAAAGGCCATGGCCATTAAAGACACAATAAAAAAAATGCACACTTTGCTTAATCAATTAAGCAAAGATCTCATCAAAGCAGAAAAAGGAAATAAAGCTGCAGCCCAAAGAACACGTACAGGAAGCATTAAGTTTGGAAAAATCGCTAAACAGTATCGAAAAGAATCTGTTCAAGCTCATAAAAATGCAAATAAAAAGAAAGCATCATCTAGAAAAAGAAAAAAACCTATGCCTAAAAAAGCAACATCTAAAAAGAAAACATATGCAACAAGATCATCTCATAAACCCTCTAGTCGGCGAAAAACAAAATGGGCCTCTTCATCCTCACAACATCGCAGAAGAGCTTAAGCTAAAAAACAATGCTTGTAGCCTCTACTTTAATCATCAAAGTAAAAGTAGAGGTTTTTTTTACCTTTTAAAATTTGCAAAAAAAAACCCCGAAG
>JANQJX010000187.1 GCA_028281425.1 Simkania sp. | reverse complement strand
GGCAATCTGTTTATGCAAGGTTTGACCGTACGCGCAAGGTTTGATTTTTAAGAAAATCTTGGTTTTCTGTTAGAGAAAAGCCCCAAAATTTTTGGGGCTTTTTTTATCAATTGACAAGTAAAAATTTGGAAGCTACGTTGAGACTTATTTTATAAGAAGAGCATTACTTCATGGATGTTTTATTACTTTCAAGAATCCAATTTACAATTAATATTGCTTTTCATTATCTCTATCCTCCCTTAAGCATTGGCTTAAGTTTGATGATTGTTATCATGGAGTCTCTTTTTTTAAAAAAACAAAAAGAGATTTATCGTCAAATGGCCAAATTTTGGACAAAGATTTTTTCGTTGACTTTTGCTCTTGGAGTCGCAACAGGGTTAGTTCAAGTTTTTGGTTTTGGGAGTAATTGGGGAAGGTATTCCCGTTTTGTTGGGAATGTTTTTGGCAGTGCCCTTGCTGCAGAAGGAATCTTTGCTTTTTTTTTAGAGGCTGGGTTTATTGGAATCATGTTATTTGGTTGGGAACGTTTTAGTCAAAAAGTGCACTATATTTCCACCATTTGTGTTGCAGTTGGGGCCCATTTTAGTGCTGTTTGGATTGTAGCTGCCAATTCTTGGATGCAAACACCTGCAGGTTTTAAAATAGAAGGGGTAGGAAGAGAGGCCCGTGCTGTTTTAACCAGTTTTTGGCAGATGGTTTTTAACCCCTCTTTTCTAGATCGTCTAACCCATGTGATCATTGGCTGTTGGCTGACAGGGGTTTTTATGGTGATCTCTGTAAGTGCTTATTATTTTTTGAAAAAAAGAGAACTGAATTTTGCTAAGCATTGTATGAAAATTGGTTTAATCATGGCCCTTGTTTTCTCCCTTTTACAACTTGTTTCTGCCGATAGCACAGGACGTGGTGTTGCAAAAAATCAACCTGAGAAATTTGCTGCCATGGAAGGTATTTTTAAAACAGAAGAAAAAACAGCGATGAATATTGTAGGGACGGTCGATGTTGAAAAGAAAAAAGTTCATGCTCTTCAAATCCCAGGACTCTTAAGTTTTTTTATTTACCGCAATTTTAAAACACCGATTTTGGGTCTTGAAAATTTTCCAAAAAGTGATTGGCCCCCTGTTTCGAGTGTTTTTCAGCTCTATCATCTTATGATTTATATGTGGGGAGCCATGTTTCTTGCAGTCATTTTGGGGTTTATTCTTTGGAAACGCAAGGCATTTGAAACATCAAAATGGATCAATCGTTATTTGATTTTATCGATTATATTCCCTTTTGTAGCAAATCAAGCAGGATGGTTTACGGCAGAACTTGGACGTCAACCTTGGATTGTTTACCGTTTACTTAAAACTTCAGAGGGTGTTTCTGAATCTATTGTAAGCAGCCAAGTGATCAGTTCAATTACGATGTTTATTTTCATTTATCTTTTACTTTTTTTTCTTTTTTTATTTTTAATGGATCGTAAGATTAAAGTAGGTCCTGAGCAAAAAGATTTTGTGAAAAAAATGGATGATACTATTTATCGAGATCCTTATCAATTGAAGGAATAAATCATTGATTTTAGTCTTTGAAAATCTTTGGTACATAATTATTTGTATCAGTGGTATTTTTTATACGATTCTCGATGGGTTTGACTTAGGTGTAGGTGCGCTCCATTTACTTGCAAGAGATGACCGAGAAAGACGTATTTTTCTCAATGCTATCGGTCCTGTATGGGATGGAAATGAGGTTTGGCTTATCATCATTTTTGGGGGGATGTTTGCAGGATTTCCTCCAGCTTATGCCACTATTTGCTCAGCCTTTTATTCTTTGATTATGGTGATGATAGCGGCTCTTATTTTTCGTGCTGTTGCTATTGAATTTCGCTCAAAGTTAGAAGGGAAAAGATGGAGATGGATATGGGATGGGATTTTTAGTTTCTCTTCGATTGTTATGGCTTTTGTGATTGGTGTGATGATCGGGAATTTAATTCAAGGGATTCCTCTAGATCAAAACGGAATTTTTTGGGGTTCATTTAAAGATTTTTTTAATCTTTATACAGTGATTTTAGGTGTTACCTCTATTGCTCTTTTTACAATGCATGGATCCATTTATCTGCTTATGAAAACAGAAGGAAGTCTGCATGATCATGTGAAAAAGTGGACCTATCTTTCCATGATATTTTTTATGATTTGTTATATTGTGATTACGATTTTGACTCTTTTAAAAATGCCTCATATGTTGGAAATCATGCAAAACATTCCTTGGCTTTATTGCATTGCTCTTTTTGCTTTATTATCAATTGCAAATATTTTTATTTCTATCATGAAAAAAAGAAATGGATGGGCCTTTATTTCTTCTTGTTTGAGTATTTTTTTCCTTTTTGCTCTTTTTGGTGTGGGCATCTATCCTTATCTTGTACGTTCAAGTGTAAATCCTGAGCAATTCAGTTTGACTCTTTATAATGCATCAGCATCTCTTGCGACATTAAAGGTGATTTTTACGGTTGCGTGTATTGGAGTCCCTCTTGTCTTAGCCTATGGTTTTTGGATTTATCGGATGTTTCGAGGAAAAGTTGAATTAGATATCAATAGTTATTGATGGGTAAATGCTGGAAAATCATCGTCTAAAGGATCTTTTTTCCTTTTTCGAAAAAAATCTCAGTGGATCCGAAAGATTTTTCAGTTCAAGACAGTTCCAGAAATGCAGGTTAAGAGAAAAAATATTCAATAAATTCATTTTTTTTGGGGACAATGATACGCCAATTCAGTCTGAGTCCATATTGATCAAAGTCGACTTGTCCAAAATAAGCATCTCCATCACAAAGGTGAGGGTGAATGGAGGAAAGGGAGCATTTAGAATAGGGAACAAGGTGAAATAAGAAAACGGGATGATCAATTCCTCTACGTAGATGTTCTAAGGAAATCACACCTGCCGCTCGATCGAGAGTCCATCGAAATGTATTACTGAAATTGACATCTGGACCCACCTTTCCCTTCCAGATCCCTTTTTCTGTAAAAATAAGGGTCTGTAAGGGACCTTTTGTGACAATCACCTGACCTGTTCCTTTTCCATTCCACCCTTTCTGCTGAGAGGATTTAGAGGTGGCATTAAATGTCAGATGTTTTACGGAAGAGAGTTTTTCCCAAAAATCTAGAAGAATATGCACCTTGCTCTCAGGGGGTTTTGCAATAGAAGCCTCTTCGGCAACATAGAATGCTTTTTTTTCTTGTGCAGAGAGGAATGTATAGGCTTTCTTCAGGAGTTGTTCGAGTTCATTGATTAAAGGAAATCCAGGATTAAAGCGGAAGATTTTGGTTTTTCCTGCATATTCACTGAGAATAATTCCACCATTTTCTAATCGCCGTAAAATTTTTTGAATGGGTGTTAAAGGGATGTTTAAAAGTCGGTGGATTTGGGTTCCATAACATTTTCCATTGACAAATAAAAAAATGAGAATTTTCCCTGTATTTTTTTGGTTAAAAAGAACCTCAAGCATAAAAAATTAATTCGTTTTTGAGTTTGTTTAATCCACATTTAGGTTTTAGTTTTTGCGAAATAGAAATGGGGTTTATAAACCATTAAATGAAGTTATTATAAACCTATTTTGGGTTTTTATAAAAGGGTTTTTAAGTTGTTTTTTAGAGGATTTTTTTTTAGCATTTGGGAAACAAAGATCAATTCTGAAAGAATTGCTTGAAAAAGCAAGAAAAATTCATGCAAAATTTCATAGGATTGGTGAAATTCAAACCTGTCATTTGATTTCTATCAAGACAGGGGGGTGTCTTGAAAATTGTAAATATTGTGCTCAATCATTTACATCAAAATCGTTCCAATGTATTTGTGAAATCGATTCTTTTAGATGAAGAGAAACATTTACAAGAAATGGAAAAGGAGTTGAAATCTCTTCGTTTTGGACTTGTCTATGCTCAAACCGTTTGTGCATTTGAAAAAAAGCTTTTTCAAAAATGGATGAATGCGATTAAGAAAGAGGTGAGCTAATCTCTATTTCTCTACCAAGAGGCGATAAAAATTCTATACGGCAAGTGACAAACTTGGGTTAACGTAATTTTCCGGACCAACCCAATTTTGTACGGAGAGTAGAAAAGTAATCAATATGCCTTAGATGAATGAGTTTAAATGTTTTTGTACTTTTTTTGAGTGTGATGCTTTGGCCTGTTTGCAGTTCGAAACGGATAAGTCCATCAAAGACGATTTCAATCGGTTTATAAGTACTGACATATTTGATTTGAATTTCATATGTGGTAGGGAGAACAAAAGGACGGTTGGAAATGGTATGAGGACAAATAGGGGTTAGAACAAAAGCATCCATACCAGGGCTGAGGATAGGACCTCCAGCAGCAAGAGAGTAAGCAGTCGATCCATTAGGTGTTGCTAAAACAACGCCATCAGCTTCAAAAGTGTTAAGATAAGAACCATCAACATAGATTTCAATTTCAATAAGACTTGGATTTTGAGCTCGATGAAACGCGCAATCATTGATTGCAAAAATAGTTTTATGAGAAGGAAGAAAGCCATCGATCATGATCCTATTTTCAGTTTCATATTTTCCTTTTAAAAGATCATCTAAACAAGGTAAAATGGCATCGATTTGTACATCTGCCATAAATCCTAAATGACCAAGATTGATTCCGAGGATTGGAAGGTCAAAGGTTGCATATTGATGAGCAATACGCAAAATAGAACCATCTCCCCCCATTGTGATGAGCAGTTCAATTTCTTTGGGATTTGTTTTTGAAAGAGGCTCTTGATGAAATTTTTCAGCTTTATCATCTTCAATCACAACTTTGATATGATGTTTTTGGAAAAAAGAGATGACCTGCTTTGCGATTTGAATGGATTTAGCGTCATTTGTTTTTGGGAAAAGAGCGAGGGTTTTCATAAGCTATCACAAGAAGAGAGTAGGCAATTGGATGCTTTTGATAGACTATTTTCAATGTGTTTTGCAATCCTTTCTTTGTGGAGCCCAAATTTTTCTAAAAGTTCTTTATAATCACCGTGCGGAACACAGATGTCAGCAATCCCAAAATTTAAAATAGAAGGTTGGGAAGAGGATTGCTGAGTGATTGCAAAAGAATTGATGATGGAGCCAAGGCCTCCTTTTAAAGAGTGTTCTTCAAGGGTGACAACAACTTTGGACTTTAACAAATATTTGGCAAAAAGTGCTTCATCTAGAGGTTTGATAAAAACAGGATCGATCACAGTTGCTTCAATTCCCTTCGAGAGTAAAAGTTCTTTGGTTTCAAGTGCAAGGTCAACCATATGCCCTAAAGCAATGAGTGTAACCTCTTTTCCTTTTGAAAGAACCTCTCCTTTTCCTAAAGAGCGCTTTTCAATCTTTTTTTCTTCATACACTGTTGTTTTTAGATTAGGATAGCGAATGGCTGTTGGAAGATTCCATTCGAAAGCACTTTCTAAAAGTTCTTTTAAAACATGGCCATCTCGCGGTTGAACAATGACAATATTTGGCATAGCATTTAGAAAACCGATGTCGTAAATGCCTTGCGCTGTCACTCCATCTCCCGATGCTAATCCTGCACGATCAATCGCAAAAATAAGAGGAGATTTTTGAATGCAAACATCGTGGTAAATATTGTCAAAGGCACGTTGAAGAAAAGTAGAGTAAATACAAACAATCACTTTTAGATTTTTAGGATGAGCAATTCCACTTGCATAAGTGACAGAGTGTCCTTCAGCGATTCCAACATCAATGCAGCGATTTGGATACTTTTTCATAAAAGCATCAAGACAAGAGCCCACAGGCATTGCAGGTGTGACTGCAACAATTGAAGGATCTTTTTCTGCAAGATGAAGGAGATGTTTTCCAAAAATTTTAGGAAAAGTAGGATTTGGGTTTTTAGGATGAAGAAATTCTCCTGTTTGTCGATCAAAGGGTTTGGCTCCATGATAGGGGATGGGATTGCTAATAGCTCTTTTCATACCTTGTCCTTTGACTGTAAGCACGTGAACAAGAGTGGGTCTTTCCTGATTTTTTAAGGCTTCAAAAGTATCGATGAGTTTTTTGATGTCATGCCCATCGATAGGTCCAACATAGGAAAGACCAAATTGCTCAAAAAAAGGGGCTGTGCTAATTAAGTTTTTCATCGATTCTTTGATCTTATTTCCTTGTATGGAAAGGGTTTTTCCATAGCCTGGGATTTTAGATAAAATCTCAGAAAGCTCGTCATAGATATGATTTGCGGTAGGACTATTGAAAAAGCGGCTTAAAATTGTTGTGATTGCTCCTACATTTTTTGCAATTGCCATGGCATTATCATTGAGAATCACAATGAAATTTTTAAGTTTTTTGGGAATATTATTCATCGCTTCTAAGGTAAGACCACACGTCAAAGCAGCATCTCCTAAGATGGGGAGAAGGTGATAAGAAAGCCCTTGAAGATCTCGGCTTTTAGCCATTCCAAGGCTGATCGAAAGAGCATTCCCCGCATGACCTGCAAAGAAATGATCATGGATAGATTCGTTGGGATCCGTGAATCCAGAGATTCCTTCGAATTGTCTTAAAGTATGGAAACGGAGATTTCTTCCTGTTAAAATTTTATGCGTGTAAGATTGGTGACTCACATCAAAAATGAGTTTATCTTTGGGAGAATTAAAAGCCTTATGAAGTGCAATTGTAAGCTCAACAATTCCTAGATTCGAAGAGAGGTGCCCTCCTGTCCTGGAAAGAACATCCATAATACGAAAGCGAATTTGCTCGGCAATCTCTTTGAGTTCTCTTAGGGAAAAATTGTTTAAATCTTGGGGACTGGAAATTTGGTCAAGAAGCAAAGTCATGGAGAGGTATCTAGGTGAAAAGGCTGAAGCTTAGGTCTGTTTTCTTGATCTGTCTCGATTTCGCCTTGCCTGTTTTTCATGAGGGTTTCAATTCTTTGTTCAGCATGGATGAGTTTTTGATTGCAAAGAGCCATAAGCTTATCTGCTTGTTCATAAGACTGCAAAGATTTCTCTAGAGATAATGTGCCAGAGTTAAGCTCTTCTAAAATAGCTTCAAGATGGCTATAAGCTTCTTCAAAAGAGAACTCCTTAAGATTTTTTTCTACCATGGCCTAAGCATACCTCAGTTACAGTTGATTTAACAGTTCCATCATGAAAGAGAAGATGAAGCCTTTGATTTTTTTTGATGCTTTTAGAAGAGATGATAACCGAATGATCTTTTTCGGCAAAGGGCATGCAGTACCCTTTTTTTAATAATTCATAGGGATGGATAGATTCTAAGTAATTTTTTAATTTGATATAGTGTTCTTTTTTGAGACTTAAGGTTTTTTTCAAATTGGATATGGCATGAGATAAAAAGTTTTTTTCTCTTAAATGATTTTTTTTCTGCTTTAATAAAGTCGTAAGCGTATGATCGATTTTTTCCATAGAAATCTTGAGGTGTTTTTGTTTTGTTTGAACCAGTTGTATTCCCACTTTTTCAAAAGCATCTTGATAAAAGCAAAGGGTTTGTTTTAAAGAGGCAATTTGATTTATGGGTCTTAGAGCTTGGAGTTCTTTTTTTAAAGCATAAAGATAAAGTCTTTTCCCTTCTAGATATTTGTTTATTTTTTCTTTTAAAAGTTCATTGACACGATCTATTTTTTGATAGGAGTCAGATAAAAGTGCTTCTGAAGAAACAAAATAAGGGTGTTTTTTGATTCTCATCAATTTGAGATGTTCTCTTTGAATTTTTTGCAAAAGAGCATATGTCACCGCTTTTTTTGTTTTGGCTAAAAAATCTAGTTGCGCTTGGAGTTCTTTTGTGACAATTTCGGCCGCGGCTGATGGGGTAGGCGCTCGTATATCTGCAACAGCATCGGCAATTGTCATATCGGTTTCATGACCTACAGCAGAGATAATTGGAATATGGGATTCAAAAATGGCTTTTGCCACACATTCTTCATTGAAAGGCCAAAGATCTTCTAGGCTCCCTCCCCCGCGGCCAATGATTAAAACATCCGCAAGTTGAAACTCATTAAAAGCTTCAATGGCTTTTTTGATTTCAATGGCGGCTCCTTTTCCTTGGACTTTGACGGGATTTAAAATCAATTTAAAATTTGGAAATCGTCTTTTAAGGACATGAATGATATCTTGGATCACAGCGCCTGTTGCACTTGTCACAATACCAATTGTCTTAGGGTAGCTTGGAATAGGCTTTTTTATCTTTGAATCAAACCAACCTTGATCTCGAAGCTTTTTTTTAAGCTCATGGAATCTAAGAAGCAATTGCCCTACTCCAGCTAAGTCAATTTCTCGCACGATCAAACTATAGGTTCCCTGAGGGGGGTAGACATTGATTTGCCCTTTAACAATGAGTGTATCTCCATTTTTTGGAAAATGGGAAAGCATTGACTGAGAGCCTTTAAATAAAATGGCTGAAATTTGAGCTTTTTCATCTTTTAAACTGAAATAGCAATGGCCTGAAGTCAATTTACGCAGGTTAGAGACCTCTCCTTTTACAGTGATAAAGGGAAAACGGGACTCAAGGTTTTTTTTAATTTCTTGAGTCAGCTCACTGACACTAAAAATTTCAGGTGGGATCCATGCCATCAAACAATCTAGCTGCTTTTAAAAAAACTTAAGTTTAATCTACTTTGCTTCTAACTTCAAGATGACAATTAAGAAGAGGTGAGGTATACTTTCTTAAAAAAGGCTTTTATGAGTAGACGAATCATCATTGCTGCAAACTGGAAAATGCATCATACGGTCAAAGAGACAAAAGCATTTATTTCTAAGCTGCAAGCTTCTTTAAAAAATTCCAATACTTTGGTTTATATCGCCCCTCCTTTTACTTCGATTTCTGCAGCTAAACATGAAGTAAAAAAAACCTCTATCTGCATTGGAGCTCAAAATATGAGTCCTTTTCCTAAAGGGGCTTATACGGGAGAGATTTCTTCTGAAATGCTTAAAGAAGCAGGAGCTGTGTTTGTGATTTTAGGGCACTCAGAAAGGAGACATCTTTTTGGAGAAGATCATCAAATCATTCGAGATAAGCTACTTTGGGCTCTTAAAGAAAATTTTGAAGCGATTCTTTGTATTGGAGAAACTGAAGAAGAAAGAGAAAAGGGTCAAATAAAAGAAGTTTTAACAAAACAACTTTTAGATGCTCTTCAAGATTTTCCAAGTCATAAAATCGAAAAGCTTATCATTGCCTATGAACCCGTTTGGGCGATTGGAACAGGAAAAACAGCAACTCCTGAAATCGTTGATCAAACGCATAAATTTTGCCGGGACATATTGATCAAGTGTTTTGGGGAAAAAGAGGGAGATGCTATTCCTATTCTCTATGGAGGATCAGTAAAAGTAGAGAATATTTCAGCATTTATTGAGCAGGTCAATATTGATGGAGCTTTAATTGGAGGTGCATCGCTTGATGTCAATTCTTTTGCGACCATCATTCATCGTGTTGAGGAAAAATTAAGATGAACACTTTTTTTTATATCAGTCTATTTTTGTTTTTAGGACTCTGTCTCCTTTTATCTTTTGTGATATTGATTCAAGAAAGTAAGGGAATGGGACTTGGGGCTTCTTTTGGAGGGGATGGAGGGGATTCTCTTTTTGGAACATCAACCGCTGATGTTTTAAAAAAATTCACCGCTTATTTAGCCTTGATCTTCATGATTGCCTCCTTGATTCTTTCGATTTGGTCCTCTTCTCTTGGAAACGTTAACATCAAAGTCCCTCAAGTTGAAATAGAAGAAAGCGGGTCCTTATGATTCTCGATCTTAAGTATTATGGGAATCCAATTCTTAGAGAAAAATGTTTGCCTGTTAAAGAGGTGAATGATCAGCTCAAAAAGTTTGCTCAAGATCTTATTGAAACGGTTCTTAAACATGATGGGGCAGGTCTTGCTGCTTCGCAAGTAGGAAAGCTAGTGAGGCTTTTTGTGATTCGTTATGACAATGGAGAAGATAGTGAAGGGCACCCTATTTTTTGTCCTCCTAAAGTTTATATCAATCCTATACTTTCTTCTCCTTCGGAAAATATAGGTGTGGCAAGAGAAGGATGCCTTTCTATTCCAGGGATTGTAAAAGAAGTCAAACGTCCCTATAAAATTGAAGTGGAATATCTTGATTTAGAGGGAAAAACTCAAAAAGAAGAGGCAACAGGCTGGAGAGCGCGCGTCATTATGCATGAAAATGATCATCTCAATGGCGTTCTTTTTATCGATCGTTTAGATACTAAATCGAAAAAGAACCTTGAAGACGATTTGCGGCGACTTAAGAAAGAAATGTCGGTGTGAAGTAAGATGACTCACCTGTGAGTGGGATCTAACAAACAATTCCGCCCTCATACCCCAAGTTGCGACCCATTCGCGTCATCGACTTGTAGAAATGATGTAAATACGAGGTGAGCGCCGAGCACAAAGTGCGTGCCTCTTAGCAAAGGGTTGAAACGAAGTAGATGCGTTGTTTCTATCAAAAGCGATGGGGTGTTAGCCTTAATGCCTCAATGCTTATCTGAGGCTATTCTTTTTCCTTTTAGGGATTCGCTCAATCCCTAAACTTTTTCTAAACCGGTTTCAAAACAATCATCATTATAGGCGCCATCTCCATAGATTTTTGATCCTTTTTTCGAAGCTAAACTGAAACATTTTCAAAGCTTTAACCTCTGCAGTCGAGCCTGGCATCATCAAACAAGCGTCACAATCATGTGAACCTTACGCTCCAAAAAGTCTCACCTCTTTATGCTGTACTATAGAGAAAATTGGTCACAATTTGGGGTCATCATGTTCTCTTTGGGGAATCCCTATAATTTTTAATAATATACGCGAGTTGCGGATTCACCAACTTATTTTTTAAATCAGACTTGGCTTCTTGTCACACATAGAATATGCCGTGAATCCCGCGA
>JANQJX010000120.1 GCA_028281425.1 Simkania sp. | reverse complement strand
TTTCAGTCAGCTCAGGGCAAATATCTCTTTCGTCAACATTTGCAGCGGAAAAGGTTGCAGATGTCATTACCCCTATAGAGTTAATCACCATGTGACCGCAGAAGCCATAGTAACGCTCTTTTTTAGCCGCACAATAACCATAAGATGCGCTTCCCTTGAACACTGAGCTTGAGTAAGCTCTTGTCAATTTACAAACAGGGATAGGGAACCCGTCAATGATGTGTCATGGATCACAGAATGCGCCAAGCGTAGAGGATAATCTTTCCTGTAATATGCGCTTAACAACGTGTAACTGAGCGGCTTGTCTTGCAAAGTTAGACCGATCCGGAATGCGAGGGAAAAAATGAAGCCAATGAGTTTTGAAACCCACATTGAGCAGTTCTTCAATTTTATGATTTAAAATGCCAGAGCAGGTTCAAACTCAAGATCATATATTTTTTGAATTGCCTTCCCAAAAAAAGATTTATGATTCTCTCCAGCTCAAGGGAATCCCTTCGGTTAAAAATACCATCTAAAGGTCAATGTGAGTCCATGTATGGAAACATCATCGTTGAAATTATCATAGCGATAGGCATCATATTCATAGATTTTAATCATTTGATTGAGACGCCACCAATAAATCCCCTCATAGCTTAGAGAAAGATCGAGATAATATGTATGATTGTCTAAATAAGACCCCCACCCTATACCCATCACCCACTGAACTGTAGGAACAAAGCGATGTTTATTATCCGTGAGCTTAACTTTTAAATCCTTACTTGGAGTCAATCTCTCTTTGTGATCGATATTAAAAAACCCATAAAGTAATGTTCCACTAAAGAGTCCTTGAAGATAAAAATGTCCTTTTAAATTCCATTTCGACTCCATTCCCCCACGAATTCCAAGACCCCAATAATCACAGTCATCCTCAATATGAGCACGATTCAATCCAAGGTCTCTTCCTGTATAACGTATTTGTTGCTTTTGATCGATCCAAACATTTTTCAAACCCATTATAGATCTAAAAAAAAGATTTGAGCTGATAAAATAGTGCTTTTTCAATTCCAAATCAACCTGATAAGTTTCTAAAACAAAGGTTGATTTTGCTTGAGACACCCTTTTTTTCGTGATAACAGCCCCTCTTAAAGGGATTAAAGTATTTAATTGCCCAGCTCGACTACTTCCCCAAAAATGGGATCGATAAACTGTAAATGTCCCATTCACATCCCATTGATCACAATCAAAATTGCTTCCTAAACCGATACGAAATCCAAAATTCCAACCAAAATTCAAATCTTTTGTACTTCCTCTCAAGGGAATTGCTGTTGAAGCCTTTTGATTTGTGTAGGCAAAACTTGTGTTATAAACGCGTGCATACCAATACAAAGGCTCTAGAGTCATAAAATATAAATCCCCAACCATTCTTGGATTGGCAAATGATTTGCCTAGATCCATTAAAATCTCATCGATTTTTTGTTGGACTTTTTCAATTTCTTTTTCGAGCTTTGAAATCCGCTTCTCTTCTATTTCAAAGGAGATTCCATAAGGATGACTCAAAATTAAAAAAAGAAAAAAAGAAACTAAAATTGATTTCACAAAAAATATCTTTTTTGTTTTTTTTATCTCAAATCAGATAATAGGATAAAATAAATTTTACACAAGTGAATATAAACAAATTTTTGTCTTTTACAGAATAAATTAAGGTAATTATATTAAACAAAAAGTCATATTCCAGTTAGATTGATATCAAAATAGAAGAAAAGAAAATGCCTTTTTCAATTAATCTCCATTTTTTGTTTGCTTTTGACTCTTCAATCAGCTAGGGTAATATCTTGGTTTGAAAAAATCTTCCGTAGAGTATAATCAAAAAAAACTTACCTAGGAAAGCCCATGATGACTAGATGCAGTTTCATAGCTAAGCTACGCCTTTTGACCCTATTTTGTTTTCTTACCTTCTCTTTCTTTCTTGGTTTTGCTGATTCTAAACCTCAGCTAGAATCGATGGAAAATATCTCAGACGAAGAAGCTTTTTTAATTCGACGCATTGCAGAATTTTGGAAAGATGGAGATTTCGAAATCGTAAAAACACAAGTCGCTCAATTCTTTGCCAAATATCCAGAAAGTCGCTTAAAAGACTACTTTGAAGGCATTCTAGGCGACATCTATCTTCAAGAAAAAAATTACGAAATCGCTCTTAACCATTATGAAATGATTGAAGATGAGACTCTTGTTGAAAAAATTCTCCTCAACAAATTTCAATGCTACTATGAACTTAACTTATATGACGAACTGTCAACAGAGGGCTTTATATGGTCACAAAAAGAGCCTCAGTTTTTTGATGATAGGCTTGAAGATTTCTATTTTTTAGTTGGTGAAGGCCATTTCCGTAAAGCTCTTCTCGAAAAAGATGAAAAGGTTAAAACTTCTCTTGCAAGAGAAGCTAAAAATTTTTATGCCCGCCTTTCCACAGAAAACTATATCAATACCTCTGCATTTGCATTAGCTGAAATTCATGCCATGTTGAAAGAATACGAAGAAGGTGCAAAAGCCTATTTTAAACTTGCTAAGCAACATGATGAAATGAAAGAAGAACTCCTTTTTCAAGCAGCCACCCTTCAAGCTCAGTTCGACAAAAAATCTGCTCTAGAGACTTTTAGAGTCATCCAAGCGCTTAAAAAGGAAAAAATGCAAGATGCAACTTATAACATCATCGTCTTATTATTTGAAATGAATGCTTATGACGAAATTTTATCTTCTTACGAAGCCATGGCTTCTTCAATTCCTGAAAAAAACAAACCTCTTTTTCTTTTTATTGTTGGAAAAAGCTTCTTTGCAAAAGAAGACTACTCTCATGCGATTCAACCTCTTTCCCAATATATTGAATTGGAATATGTTCCAAGTGAAGAACTCAAAAATAGCCTTCTTATTTTAATGACCTGTGCTCATAAGACAGGTCATGAAGAACTTTTTAGTCAAGCCTATGATAAGCTTGACACTCTTTTCCCAAATGATCCACAGCTTCCCAAAGCTCTTTTCATCCATGCCATGATCTTAAAAGAAAAAGGAGACATTGTAAAGGCAGAAGAAAAGCTTAAGCAAATCAAGGAAACCTATATTGACTTTGAAGAAAAAGAGATTTTTTTATTCGAATATGGACTTCTTGCCCATCAAAATCAAAGATGGGAAGAGAGTTACAATATTTTTACATCATTTATTCAAACCTATCCCGAAAGTGAGCATATCGGGAATGCATGGAAGCTTTTCATCTCTTCATCCCTCAACTTATACAACCAAAAAGAGGAACCTAAAACCCTAGGAAAAGAATTATTTTTCAAACATTTAAAAGCTGCTTCAAACCACCTTAAAACCTTTTCTTCAGAAGAAAAGAAAACCTTTCACTTGCTCTTTGCCCAAATTGCCTTTGAAAATGGTGCCTTTGAAACTGCTATTCTTACTCTCCAAGATCATCTCCTTACTCAAATGCAAGAAGACGATGCCTTTTTTAATCTCTCAAAAGCTCATTACATCGCTGGCCTATGTCATGAAAAAATGGAAAACCATTCTGCCTTTTGCATGCATTTAGAACAAGCACTTCTTCTCAATCCAAAAGAGTACGATCATCCTCAAATTCATGTGCAACTTTTTAATGGATATATCTCCCTACAAGGATATGATATAGACACTTCTTCATCAAAAGAAGCCCTATCTCATGCAGCTACTCACTTGCAAGAGGCCATCGATAAAGGAATCAAAGAAATCAAAAATGAAAATCGACTTTGGCTTGCTAATTACTATTTTGAAATCGTACAAAAATATTTAGATGCCCATTGGACACATACCCCTTCAGATCATCCAGAAATTGTACACGCCATGAACCGCTCTATCGCTCACTATGAGCATCTTTTGCTTATGGATCACACGCCTATTCAACTCACCTCATCAACACTTTATTTTGAAAATGAATTTTTAAAACTCGCTAAGTTGATGAAGCATTATGGAGAAAACAAAAAAAAATTATCTCTCATTAAATCGCTTATCGAACAACAAAATCAATCTCCTGATTTGAGTTGGTCTTGCCATATGGAGGCTCTTTTTGAACTTGCAAACACATACCTCGATCTCAACGAGCTCGAAAAAGCTTATGAAACTTTTAGCTTTATTCGTACATCCTCACTCCATGTTCCTACTGCAATGATGAATGAAGCTGTTTTAAAATCAGCCCGCCTTCATTTTGTTCTCCTCGACAAAAGTGCAAAAAACAAATCGAATCAAGAAATGATAGCCATTTTAAACGATTTAAAAGAGCTTCAAATTCGAAAAAATGTGAATTCAGAGCCAGTTCACCTCGAAGCAGCTCTAGATTATGCAAAGATTCGTTCCGAAATCTGTGAAAAAAAAGAAAAAGATTCCCGTTATTTATTTTTTCTAAAACGGATTCAAGAAGATTTTACATCTAAAGAAGATTTAATGACTCAAGATTATCTAGAAAGGTTAAACAAAAACAGTCACAAAAAGCACCTTTTTGATTCTTACATGAAATTTATAGATGCAGAAATAGAACGTCTACAAGCAAATCAGCTGTATAACAAACAACTCTTTCACGAAATGGAAGAACAAAGTGAAATTGCCCTAAGCCTTTACAGTGAAATTAAAAATGATCCCGCAATTCCTAAAGATCTTTATGATAAAATATCTCAAAGTATCCAAGAAATCAATGCACTTAACGTCTATTAAAACAGACTTATAAAAGAGAACTTTAACTTGGTATTTGAGCTTAATAAAAGAAAATTTATAAGACAGAGACGCATGCGAGATAAAAGAGATAAAAATGAATCCATCGAATTTATTTCTCACTTTTGGTATAAAACTCCTTAAAATGTAGCTTAAGAGATCATTGGATGATGAAAAAGGAGTTTTTTACTTTAAAAAAGAGGAAACCACTCTTTTTCTTACCAGTTCTTGTTTTACTGACCTTATTTCTTTTCAAACAATCTTTCTATCTCTTTGCCCTTGAAAAAAATCAGAAAAAGCCCCAACTGTTTACCCAAAACTTTGATTTCAAAAGGAAAATTTATAAATCTCCTTTTTCCTTAAAGTCTCCTCTTCCTCAGTCGAAAAAAAGGCTTCTTTTACCTCCTTTTCAAATAAAATCCCCAACTCTAAAAAAGCATCGGCATCAAGATGCTTTTTTAACGCCTCTTTTTCCAAAGCTTGAAAATCAATTTGTTTTTTTATCGTTTTCTAAACTCCTCTTTTTAGATCCCCTTCCCTTAACTCCCTCATTGCCTTATCTTCCCCAATATCTACAAACACAAAAGATCTCCTTTTTATCCTACCTTTCTGCATTTCCACCTAAAAATTTCAAAAAACATTTTGTTTCAAAAAAAACTCCATTTTTTAAATCTCTTCCCAAGCTTTCTGATAGGATGCTATTGCGATCCCCTGAGCAAATACATTCTCCTACAATTCAAAAAGACCCTCTTTCCTTTTTTCCTTCTTCCACCTCTTTCACTTTGCAAAAGCAAATCAAATCTTTTTCTTCTCTTTTGAAACTCCGCGATACTCATACAAAGCTTCTTCGTTCTATCTCTTCTTTCGCAGAAAAAAAAGAGCTTCAATGCGTGCAATCTTTTCTCCACCTCCCCTTTGTCTTCTCCTCCCCCTATGAAAAACAAGTATCGCTCCAGAAAAAGAAGCGCTTCTTACTTGCTAAGAGAGAAAACATGAACAGCTCCTTTGGTTTAAAACCTGTTTTTTCTTTTATTGAAAGGACCACTGTTTCAAAAGAAGGAAAAACTTTTCTGACTCTTCTATCTTCTAAAACTCAACCCACCCTCAATCACTCCCATGTTCTATTTCCTCAAAAATGGAATTCATTGCATTCAAATCAAAGTGTTTTAAAAGAAACCACCCTGCCAAAAATTGCCCTAAAGAGAGCTCAAAGAAATTTTTTTTCTAAGCTAGAACCTCAAAAAGAATTTTTTTCTCCAATTAAAAAGATCCCATTTCCTTTCTTTGAATTCACCACTTCATCTTATGGAAAAGCAGATCCCTTTTTTTCTTTTTCATCAACTCCTGACTTTCTACTCTTTTTAGGGTTTGCAAAAGAAAAAAAATCTCTTGATTTTTCTCAATCTTATCGGTGCGATAAACAGGTGAAAATTTCCCCTCTTGTTGCTGCAAGAAAAAAGGCTCTATTGCCTATCATACCTAAATGGCAGCCTGAAACCGCTCTTTTACAAGAAAGAGTCCCTTTTTCTTTTTCTCTTCAAAGACTCAACACTTTTGATCTAAAAAAGTCTTTTTTCTTTACTTTTAAGCAAAACATCTTTCTTCTTCAAACAACGTTATTTTCTTTTTCTAAAAAGCCTCTTGATTTTCCTCAAAAAAGTCTTTCCAATTTTGAAGATAGAAAAAATCAAACCCTTTTGACAATGCACCCCTCTTATGATTTTTCACCCCCCCCTCCCACATTACTTACTCAAAAAGAGGGAGTGGAATCTATTGACAAAACACACAAACACATTTTTCATCTTTCTAAGCTGACTTGTTCAAAAAATCCATCCTTTGTTTTTAGTAAAGAAACACTCTCTTTAAAAGAAGATGAAATTGAAAACCTTAAACAACAAAATTTTTATTCTAAACAACTAACTCATGCAGAGATTCCTCTCCTCCCCTACCTACTAGAAAATAAACCGATTCCTAAAAAGACACTTCCCTTTACAAAACAACATTTCTTAGACATTCCTAAACTCAATCAATTCTTTGCACTTGCAAAACAGCAAGGGTTTCTTCCATTAACTAAAAAAATCATGGGACACAAAAATCTTCCAGAAACTCAACCCTTTTCAAGAAAACCTCAAGAGATGCTTTTGACTTTTTCCAATCCTCTTTTCTTTGAGTTTCCTTTTCTGTTATCTGCAACGAAAAACCTCATCAACACTCACAAAAATGCTATAACCTCTTGGAAACAGAGATTTGATGTTCTTTCTTTCCCTTCAACAGCTCATGTCCATGCTAAAGTTCTTCATCAAATCCATATCGAAGACACCTTTGCTCAAAATCTTGCACTGAGCATCCCCCATCCCACAGAGCTCGAAACCCTCTCTTTAGAAATCGCTTTTGAAACATCCATCACCTATGCTCGAAATCCAAGAGGAAAAGGCTACCAATTTATCATTGAAATGACTCCCCATAAGGATTTCTACCATGTAAGTCCAGAGCAAAATTTCATTTTTATTGTTGATAGATCTACAACAATTAAAAAACATCGCTACAATGTTTTTAAAGAAGCTGTTATAAGATCTCTTACTTATTTACAACCTCAAGATTCCTTTAATATCTTAGTTGTTGATTCTAAAATAACCACAATGAATCCTAAACCCCTTCCATTCAATCGGCATGCACTTCAAAAAGCAAAACAGTATCTCAGGTCACAAACTTTTAGAGGCTTTTTTTCAGGCTATAATCCCTTTGATCTTCTATCTCAGATAAAAAACCATCTTGATCCCCAAAAGGAAAATATCGTGATCTTGATCACCGATGGAAAGCGATTACAAACCATCAAAACACATAAAACAGAGCTCCAACAACTCATGAGCCAAAGGAACTTTTCTCTCTTTACCGCCTGTGCAAGCCGTAGTAACCGGCTAGGAATGCTGGATTTAATCAGTACCTTTAATGGGGGCGAAATGATGTATTCTAAAACAAGCGCTGCTTTTCCTCGCAAATTTGCGATTCTAGTCAAACATATTGAAAGCTGCATTGCAAAAGACATTCATCCTTTCGTGACAGACGAAAAAGAAATTTCTTTTTACCCAAATCAAACAGCATCTCCTGCAATCTATACCGATCGTCCTTACCTTATTTATGGGACAACCCAAACTCTTGAAAATTTTGACTTGCTTTTGCAAGGGCGAATGGGAAATCAATGGGTCAATATTAAGCAGCATATCTCTTTTGAAAATGCAACCCTTGCAAACGAAGCATCTATGCGTGGCTGTGCACTTCAAAAAGCGTATAGTTGCTATGATTATTACCTGGAAAAAGAAGATCCTTTCTTTTTAGTAGAAGCAGAGAAAATTTTAAAACCTTATGGGATCGAATCGGCAACGCGATGAGAATTATAGGAGGAAAATTTAAAAATCGCCATCTCTTTTCTCCAAAAGGGTCTCTTCGTCCTACATCAGAAAATGTACGCGAAGCCCTTTTTAATATTTGTCAGCATCAAATAGAAGAAGCCTATTTTCTCGATCTTTTTGCTGGAAGCGGATCTATTGGAATCGAAGCTCTTAGTCGAGGAGCCCTTTTTGTGACTTTTATTGAAAAAAACCGCTCAACTTTTTCAACATTGAAAAAAAATTTAAACCACTTTCAACTCTTAACGCAGTCATCTGCACTTCATGGAAATGTCCTTTCTCTTATCCCAATGCTAGCAAAAAGAAAAGAGCAATTCGATCTTATCTATCTCGATCCTCCCTATGCAAATCAGGAGAACTTGTTTTCACAATCTTATCTTATTGAGACACTAAAAATGATCGACAAGAGTTTTTTACTCAAAGAAGAAGGCACCCTTTTTGTCGAAGAGATGAACTTGCCCCTTGCCCTTTCTCTCAAAAGGCTTCAACTGGTCAAAAAAAGAGCGTTTGGAAAAACGATTCTTTTTCAATACCAACATTCTTAAACCTTATATTTTTTAGCATCTTTTATCAAAAATAGAGCGCAAAACCTCTTCCTTCAGGTGGAGGATATAGAGCTCT
>JANQJX010000103.1 GCA_028281425.1 Simkania sp. | reverse complement strand
ATTTTTCTACCCACTTTAGAAAAATCCACAGGCTCTGCCTTCCGATACATTTAATAAATTCTTTTAGGTTAGATTGTCAATTTATCCATTCGAAAATTTCTTGAGATTTCAAAACACACTTGCACACGCCTTTTCGAAAGAGGGGGCATGTAAAATACCGGCTAAGTTTTGACTCAAAAAAGACTGTTTATAGATGTAGATGATCAATTTGGAGAATCTATCGATCCTTTTTTTGAGATGAGGTCTTCATTAAGAATTTATTGGATGTCCCATAGGGACAGGGCATACGGATTTTTTTAGGGATGGCATGAAAATAGGTCGCATTTAGGGGTCTTAGAAAAATCTTAAACCCATCTCCCTACTTGACAATTGTGACATTTCTTCTTATTTCTAAAAATAATGCCTAAATTAGGGAGGTTTTAAAGTGAAAATATTGTTTCTTAAAATGAGTGTCTGTTTCGCTCTTTGCGGAATGTTTCTTTTCTCTTGCGAAAAAAATGGTCAAAACTCTTCGCGTGACCTAAAAGATCACTCTCCTTACCAAGAAGCCCCAAATTGCCCTGAAAAAGATGCCGGTGAAAAAAATATGCCACCTCTTCCCCCAAAAAAGCCCTCTTCTCCTAATCGATCTTGTCACTATTAATTTTTTCTGGGGACTGTAAAGTCCCCTTGAATCTTTAACCCTTTGAAACACTTTTATTTGGCTATAACCCCCCATTTTACGCCAACTCTTTCGAAAAGAAGACAGATGAGTGTTTTCACAAATGCCAATCCCAATAAATTCCCGAATGGATAAGTTGATAACCTCGCTTAAAAAAAATCTTGGATGTCCCATTGAAATAGAGTCTACGGATTTTTCTAGAGGTAGCACGCGAAATGCAGGTGGGTTCTAAAAATAGAAGAAAAAATATTTCGAATCCAAAAGAATCCTAAGGAAGTTGAAAACACTCAATCTTATAAATCTCTCTCTAGGATGCTATGAAAATATCACACACGTATCTTTCTCTTTTGTTAAAATTGCAGGGATCCTTGAAATTTGTTACAATGGTGATTTAAAAAGAAAAATACAAAATTTGAACCAAAAATTTTTTTTCTATTTTTTGGATGAGAAATCATAAAACCTCTTCTCTAAAGAGTTTTTTGAACGATTAAAAAACTTAGCAAAAAAATCAATTTTGTTTAAAAACAAAATCAAGGCCTTTTTGTTTCTTTTTAAAAAAATCTGAAAATGCCACTGAGGATGGTAAAAAATGAGAAAAAAAAATCTTAGAAATAAGGTTAAATCTTTACAAAAGTCATCCAAACAAAAACAAATTAGCGGAATCATTCGTATCCATCCTAAAGGGTTTGGCTTCGTCATCCCTGATCAAACCAAAATGTTTCCTCAAGATGTTTTTATTCCAAAACATCTTAAAAAAAATGCGATTGATGGCGATTTTGTCGAGATTGCCATTTACCCTGGAAAGATAAAAGATAAAGGACCTGAAGGACGTGTTTTATCGGTTTTAAAAAGAGCCAAAGAAGTTTTAGTAGGAACGGTTTGGATCATCAATCCTAAAGGAAACTATGTGCTTTATATCCAATCTCTTGGCAATAACAAATCGGCTTTTGTGAAAAAAAAAGAAAATATCTCTTATAAAATCGGTGAACGTCTCTTATTAAAAGTGATAGATTGGGGAGATGAAAATGGTCCCATTTTATGTGATGTTATCGAAAAGATCGGTTCTATTCAAAATCCCAAAACAGACATTCTATCAGCTATCAAAGACTTTGGAATTCGAAACACTTTTCCCGAGGAAGTTTTAAAAGAGACACAACTATTTTCTAAAGAAATTAAGCCCAAAGATTTCAAAGAACGCTTAGATCTTACCTCCTTAGAAACGTTTACAATTGACCCTACATCTGCGAAAGATTATGATGATGCTCTTTCTCTTTCAAAAGACGCTCAAGGCTTCCATTTAGCGATTCATATTGCTGATGTCTCTTACTATGTCAAACAGGGTTCTTCTCTAGATAAAGAGGCAAAAAAAAGATGCAACTCTACCTATTTTCCAACAAAGTGCATTCCTATGCTTCCAGAGGCTTTATCAAATGAACTCTGTAGCTTGAAAGAAAATGTGATCCGCTTGACTCTCTCTGTTCTTATCGACCTTGATCTTCAAGGAAATGTGATCCATTCAAAAATTTACCGCTCTTACATCCGGAGTCAAAAAAGATTGACATATGAAGAAGCAAAAGCAATTTTAGATAAAAAAATAAAAAGTCCCTATTTTAAAACACTTAAATTGATGGAAAAACTCTGCCTTTTGCTCAAGAAAAAAAGATCTGAAAGAGGTTCTATTGACTTTGCGCTCCCCGAAATCACACTTCTTGTCGACAAACAAGGAAAGCCTTATGACTACAAAATTGTCGAATATGATATTTCCCATCAACTTGTTGAAGAATTTATGCTCAAAGCTAATGAAATTGTAGCTCATCATTTTGTCAAAAAAAATCTCCCTTCCCTTTTTCGTATTCATGAAACCCCTTCCGCTGAGAATTTAGAAGACTTTTATTCCCTCGCCCGCATTCTAGGATTTTCTCTATCCAATGCCCCTTCTCAAGATGAAATCCAACATCTTTTTGCCCTAGCTAAAAACACTCCCCATGTCTACCAGCTTTCCTTATCTTTTATTCGGAGTATGAAGCTTGCAATCTATTCAAATGAAAATGTCGGACACTATGGGCTTGCTCTAGAAAATTATTGCCATTTCACTAGTCCTATTCGTCGTTATAGTGATTTGATCGTCCATCGTCTTCTCTTTGAAAACTCTTTGCCATCTGATTTAAGTGAAATTTCTCGCCTTTGCTCTGAAAAAGAACGCCTCTCTTTCAAAGCCGAAACTCATGTGATTCTTTTAAAAAAATTGCGACTTTTAGAGAGCTATCAGCAAAAAGATCCTAGGCGTATTTATAAAGCATGCATCACAAAAGTCAAACCTTTTGGCTTTTTCTTTGAAGCAAAACCTCTTCATATTGAAGGAATGATTCATATTTCTGAGCTTTATGACGATTTTTACGAATTTTTACCCGAAAATCAAAGTTTAATCGGAAAAAATAGCGGGAAATCTTTTAAAATTGGAGATGAAATTGAACTCATTTTATCCGATATCGATTTAATTTTAATGGAATGCCAATGGCTTTTACTCCAAATGGTCTTAGAAAAGAAAAAAAAGGGAAAAGGCTCTCTCAAGACTTCTTTGAAAAAGAAAATGTTCTTGAGCAAGCCCAAGAACTTTTAGGGAAATTTCTCTTTACTTTCTTTGATAACATATTAACAGGGGGAATCATCACTGAAACCGAAGCTTATAAAGGAGCTCAAGATAAGGCCTGTCATGCCTATCAAGGAAGGCGGACAAAACGCACTGAAGTGATGTTTCAAAGAGGAGGCATTGCCTATATTTATCTCTGCTATGGAATGCATCACCTTTTTAATATTGTTACACATAAAGAAAAAGTCCCTTACGCTATTTTGATCCGTGCCCTCTACCCTACACATGGAATAGACCAGATGCTAAAAAGGCGCAATCAAACGCAATGGACATCTAAATTTATCAGTGGCCCTGGCATGCTTACCCAAGCCTTAAAGATTAAAAAAGCGCATAATGGGATGAGCTTACAAGGGCCTTTGATTTATCTAGAAGATCGCGGAATAGAAATCAAAAGAGAAAAGATCTTAACACTTCCCCGTGTTGGGGTCTCTTATGCAGGAGAAGATGCCTACCTCCCTTATAGGTTCCTCTTGCCAAATAACATTTTTTTTACATAAGATGAATCAGAATCATACAAGCAGATTTTAAATGAAAAAATATTTTATCACAGGTCTTGTTATTTTACTGCCTCTTGCAGTCACGGTGACTCTCATTGTTTTTATCGTGAATTTTTTAACAAAACCTTTTGTTGGGTTTTTTGTCAATTTTCTAAAAGACCTAGACATGCTCAATAAGGGTTTTTTCTTTCTTTCTCCAGAAAATGTTGTTCTCTATGGAAGCAAATTGCTCATTTTAATTTGCCTATTTCTCTTTACTCTGCTTCTTGGGATGATCGCGCGTTGGTTTTTCTTTAGAGCCCTTATCAATTTAAGTGATCGACTTTTACATCGCATCCCGCTTGTGAATAAAGTTTATAAAACAACACAAGAAATCATAAAAACGATTTTTGTCACTGATAAAAGCTCATTTAAACAAGTTGTCATGGTCCCTTTTCCCAAAGAAGGAACCTACGTGATTGGACTTGTTTCCCGTAACTCACCTAAAATCTGCTCTGATAAAGTCAAGGCTTCTCTTGTTTCAGTCCTTATTCCTACAACTCCTAATCCCACCACAGGATTCTTGTTGATGTACAAAAAAGAAGACCTTATTTATATCGATTTAAAACCAGAAGCTGCAATTAAATATATCGTTTCATGTGGTGTGATCACACCCGAAGCTCCCCTTTCAACATCACCCCCTCTTAAATCATGAAAAAAACATTCTTTGCAGGACTTGCGATTCTTTTACCGATAGCACTGACTTTCATTATTGTCATTTTTTTTATCGACGTGCTTACCGCCCCTTTTATGGGCTTTGCTGAAGATGTTCTTTCTTATTATGGAGGGGAGGTTGTGGGAAAGCATCACCTCACATTTTTGATCGTAAGTCGCATTTTGATTCTCATTTTTTTTGTCGCTCTCATTTTCCTCATTGGAATTTTAGGACGCCGCCTTTTTTTTTCTTGGATTGTAAAATGGACAAACCAGCTCTTCATTAAAATTCCCATTGTCAAGTCAATTTACCAAATTTCACGTGACATCACTAAAAATATTTTTTCTGAAAAACATAGAAAACGTCTCTTTAAAAGAACTGTCATTGTTCCCTTCCCTCATCAAAAAACAACAGCTCTTGGATTGGTTTCAGGAAATGTTCCTACTCAAATGATTAAAAATAAAAAAAAAGAGCTGAAAAAAAAGAACCTTCAATCGGTTTTTGTTCCAACAGCTCCCCATCCTATTTCTGGATTTCTTCTTTTATATGCTGATGATGAAATCAAAACGGTTGACATCAAAACAGAAGATCTATTTAAATTTCTTCTCTCTTGTGGAATCTTTCAACCCGATGCACAAAATGACCAAGATCAAGAGTAGCGCTCCTACAAAAAAAGTGACTTTCTTTCAAGTGAGGTCTGCTTTAGAAAAGCAAAAAAAGCTTGTGCAAATCGCCCAAGAATATTTCGAAAAAAAAATGCCCCTTCTTTTTAAGTTAGAAAGTGAAGAAGGGATCAAATATCTCGATGAACTTCTCTGGCGCTTCCCTAAGGAAAGTTTTCTGCCCCACTTTATTTCAAATGCTCCTTCTAAAGAACTGATCATTTTGACTCTATCAGATCATAATCCCAATCAATCTCAAACCGTCTTTAATTTAAAAAAGGATCCGATCCTTGAGACTTCTTTTCATCAAATTTATACCTTTGAAGATCTTTCTTCGAGCCTAAAAAATCAAATTGCCCAACGCCATTACCACTTTTATAAAGTTAAAGAGTATGCCATTGTCTCCTTTTAACCTGCGTTTCGTGTGCCACTTCTTTCGAAAAGAGATGCAGGTTGGAGTTTTTTTAGAGGTGGCATGCGAAATAGGGATTAGAGTTCTTCTAAAAATTTTTGAAAAAGCATCTCTTTTTTAAGAGAGATAAAGGGCTCCTTACCTGTAATGGCCTTGAGATTAGTCTCTCCATATTTATAAGCCGCTCTAAGCCACCCAATTGTTGCTTCGACTTGATTTAAAGCAGCAGCAGCTTCAGCACTATCAAGAGCCACCTTTTTAGAAGGAAAATGGCGAAAACACTCTCCTGCAAGCTCCACTACAAGAGGATAATCTTTGACCTCATAAGAAGCCCTGTGGAGATAGAGCATGGATTCAACCGATAAATGCTTTTTAATAGGTAACAAAAGAGTATAAACCTCTTTGAATTTTCCCTCTTTAGAGCGAAGGGAAGCGAGGTACTGAGTTCCTAAATTAAACACAAGACCACTTTTTGCTTTTAAACATAACTTTTCTAAACGATAAGAAGCTTCCTCATTTAAGTCTTGCAGAAGAAGCTCTTCGATTTCTTTAAGCTCAGAGGTAAGATCTTCATTTTGATCACTTTTTGTCATTCCCTTTAAGCTACGATAACTCGTAAAATTTTGAAATGCAAAGAGAAAAAAAATGACTCCTATCACGAAATATCCCATTAAAAAGAAAAATACAAGACAACCAACCGATATGGCAAAAGAGAAAAAAAAAGCATACTTGATCCCTCGATTTCCAAAAATAGATTCTAAGACAACACGTAAAAGCTGTCCTCCATCAAGGGGCATCACAGGGACTAAATTGACAATTGTCCAAAAGAGATTCACCCAAATAAAAATAGTAAGAGCCGCAACTAAAATAGAATTTTCAAACATGCCTATTTTGAGAAAAAACATCGTGAAGAGAAAAAGAAAAAACCCAAACAAAGGACCGTTGAGGATCACAAGAAATTCTCTCCATCCACGTAAACGTTTTCCTTCTTGATAAGTCAGTCCCCCAAAAGCCACAAGTTCAATGCGCACCTTTTGACCAAAATAACGGGCAGCCAATGCATGGCCAAATTCATGAAATAAAATAGAAACAAAAATCACAAACACCCAAATCAGGGTAAGTAGCAAAGCACTTTTTGTTCCAATACTATTAAAATACCCGATAAAAGCAGCAGTCATCCAAAAAAAAGGAGAGATAGCAATGGGAATTTTTCCAGGAATGCGTATCATCCAAAATTTACCTTTTCATTGCTTGGGCCATTGTTTTCCCCATGTCAGCAGGAGATGAAGCAACAAAAACACGCGCCTGTTTTAACGCCTTAATTTTTTCAGTTGCTGTGCCTTTTCCCCCCGAAACAATTGCTCCGGCATGTCCCATCCGACGCCCTGGAGGTGCCGTTGTTCCTGCAATGAAAGCTCCAACAGGTTTTGTGCAATTTTTCTCTATCCAAGAAGCTGCTTCTTCTTCAGCATTCCCTCCGATTTCACCGATTAAAAAAATACCTTTAGTCCTTTCATCTTTTTCAAATGCTTCAAGGACATCAATAAAATTTGTTCCGTTGAGAGGATCTCCTCCAATTCCAATACAACTCGATTGACCGAGACCTATTTGCGTTGTTTGCCAAACCGCTTCATAGGTCAGTGTACCAGAACGGGAGACAATTCCAATCTCTCCCTTTTTGTGGATGTAACCAGGCATAATTCCAATTTTACATTCATCAGGTGTAATAACACCTGGACAATTAGGCCCAACAAGAGATGAGGTTTTTGAGTGTCTCATGACACGCGACACTTCAAGCATATCGCGAATAGGGATTCCTTCTGTGATACAGATAATAAGAGAAATCCCTGCCTCTTCTGCTTCAAGAATAGAAGAGGCTGCAAAAGGGGGAGGAACAAAAATCATTGTAGCATCGGGATTTAATGCCTTTTTTGCTTCATATACCGTATCAAAAATGGGAAGATTAAAAATTTTTTTTCCTCCCTTTCCAGGAGTGACTCCCCCCACAAATTTCGATCCGTAAACCATACACTGTTCGGTATGAAATTGACCCGATTTTCCTGTAATCCCCTGTGTAATAATGGTTGTCTTTTGACGAACAAGGAATGTCACTTTACCTAACCTCGTTTTATTGATTGAACTGCTTTTTCAGCAGCATCAGCCATGCTTTCTGCTGAAATGATTTTAAGTCCCGACTCTTTAAGTTTTCTTCTGCCTGCTTCAACATTTGTTCCTTCAAGTCTTACAATAAGAGGGACCTTCATTCCAAGTTCTAAGACTGCTGCAATGACCCCTTCTGCAATCGTCACACAATTCATGATTCCCCCAAAAATATTCACTAAAATTGCCTTAACATCGGGATCAGACAAAATAATCTTAAATCCAGCTGCCACTTTTTCTTTATCGGCTCCTCCTCCCACATCTAAGAAGTTTGAAGGCTTCCCACCAAATTGATCAATAATATCCATTGTTGACATTGCAAGCCCAGCTCCATTGACCATACATCCAATATTTCCCTCCAAAGAGATATAAGCTAAATCATACTCTTTTGCCAAAACCTCGTTTTTAAATATTTGTGTCGGATCATAAAAACTTGCAATTCTTTTTTGACGAAATAAGGCGTTATCATCAACACTGAGTTTAGCATCAATTGCCATCATTTTTCCCTCTTTGGTCTCTACAAGAGGATTGATTTCAAGAAGAGAAGCATCTGTTTCAATAAAGGCTTTGGCGACACTTTTAGCAATTTGTATCCCTTCTGTTGCTTTTTGGTCTTTCCATCCCATAAACTTGACAAGTCTTATTAAATGATAAGGACGTAAAGAACCATCTAATTGAATGGGAAGTTTAAGGACTCTTTCAGGGGTTTTTTCAGCAACCTCTTCAATTTCCGCTCCCCCTTCAGGAGAAACAATTAAGATCGGCCTTGCATGTTCTCGGTCAACAATAGCCCCTAAATAGAACTCTTTTTCAATCTCAACAGGATCGCTAATAAGCACCTTATAAGCGATAATTCCTTTGGGGCCCGTTTGGTGATTGACCATTTTCATTCTAATCAGCTCTTTACAAACCGCTAGAATTTCCTCTTTGGATTTAGCAAATTTTACACCCCCCGCCTTTCCTCGTCCCCCTGCATGCACTTGAATTTTTACAACTGCCTGATCCAACCCTAAATATTGAACTACTTCTTTAGCTTCTTCAAGTGTTGAAGCCGTGCCAAAACGTGGGATAGGTATTTGATATTTTTTTAAAATTTCTTTTGTCTGATACTCATGTGTATTCATTTCTTAATTGATATTTTCCATAATTCTTAAATTAAAAAGAAAAAGATAAACTCTTTTTTTTGCTTTTTTATGCTTCTAATCTGTATATGTGATACAATCCTATTATCGATCAATAAAAAAAGGCAAAAAGATGGTTTTCAATCTACTCAAATCTGGGCTAAGTAAAATCAGAGCTACTTTTTCAAAAACCCGCTCAATCTTAGGAGATAAAGTTCGAAAAGTTTTAAGCCACCCTTTTGATGAACAAAGACAAGAAGAACTCGAACAAATTTTATATGAATCCGATCTTGGCACTCTCCTTGCCGAAGATTGTGTAAAACATCTCCAAAGTTTCACCCGAAAATACCCAAAGAGCTCAACCGAAGAACTTATTGAGGCTCTTAAAGCCTATCTTCATCAAATTTTAGCTAAAATGCCTCCGATTCAAAAGAAAAACGAAAAAAAACCTCAAATGATTTTAATTGTCGGTGTCAATGGAAGTGGGAAAACAACTTCTTGTGCAAAACTTGCTTATCTTTTTAAAAAAGAGGGAAAAAAAGTCTTACTTGCTGCAGGGGACACCTTTCGAGCAGGAGCAACTCACCAGCTTGATCTATGGTCAAAACAACTCAATATTGATTGTATCAAAGGAAAAGAAAAAGGGGATCCATCTGCTGTCATTTTTGATGGTCTACAGGCAGCACTCAATAGAGGAATGGATCTTATCATTGCAGATACTGCAGGCAGATTACAGTCAAAAACTCACCTGATGGATGAACTTGGAAAAATTTTGCGTGTGACAAAAAAGCTTCTTCCAGAAGGACCCGATGAAATCTATCTTGTTTTAGATGCAACAACCGGCCAAAATGCAATCGATCAAGCTAAAGTTTTCAATCAATTTACCCCCTTAACAGGAGTGATTTTAACCAAATTGGACGGATCAGCAAAGGGAGGCATGATTCTTTCTATTTTCCATCAAATGGGAATCCCCATCCGCTATATTGGAATTGGTGAAAAAGAAAGCGACTTTATTCCTTTTGATCCTAAGAGTTATATCGATGCCCTTTTCTAGCCTCTATTTCTCTATCTATTCGGGAAGAACTGAGGACAAATGAACTGCCCTTTGATTCGACTCAAAAAATCTCGCCTATTGAAGCAACCCTAAAGGGAAAAATAGGGTGCAATTCGAGGTATCACTTAAAAAATCCAGTCAACCAACATCGAAGCAAGGTAGTTCTTCATTCTACCACCAATTTCAGCACTTCCACTGGCAAGAAGGGAAATTCCTTTGGAGGACAAGATCTTCATTCCTGCTTCAAAAGCCACTTGATTGACATGATGTGTTGTGGTGTTCACAATAAAAACATCTGAGCCACACTCAAAGCGGAAACGGTAGTTGCTATGACTTAAAGGAATTTTACTCACCCAACCTAAAGAGAAATAGGGAGTCAAACACGAGGTGATAAAGTCAAAATTTCCAGATAAAGTGACTCCAAGTTTGGTTTTCATCATATTGGAAATCTTTTTGTAAATATGAAGATTTAAGTCGCTTGCACCTTTTTCTTTAAAAGAGCGTAAATTGAGATAAGCATGATCAAGACTTGCAAAACATTGGACCCAATGTCTCATGATATTGCCTGTAAGTTTAAGATAAGAATTCAAAAAAAGGGCTATCGGATGGCTTTTTGCTATCACATCGATATTACTGTTTGGAAGGCCTGCATTGAAAAAGATATTTCTTTTCAAACGGTAAAAGTTTCCCCCTGTAATTGCAGAAAGATCTAATGAAAAGAACGGGGATTGGAACCTTCCATAGAGCCCTCCAAAGGGAGTATGAATCGATCCTTTTCCTCCTTTAGAAAACCAGCAAAGATCGGTCGATTGATAGCCAAAAGTTGTGCCAACATAAACATTTCGGAAGAAACGGTCATAACCAAGAGTCACTCCTACAGCCTCACTTTGAAAGCCACGCAACTGCCCCAAACTTTTTTGCTTTGTAAAAATACCAAGAGGCTCTATCCAAAGGCTGTTTTTCATACCGGGTCTATGAATCGAAAAGCGCTCTCTTAGAAAGCAAGAAAGAGAGGAGAGTTTAGAGGCAATCAAATCGGAAACAAAGCTCATTTGAGTTAGATGAATCCATTCCAACCCTCCTAAAAAGGCAGGATGCAACCGATTGAGTGCTTTATTGACTTCCATATCACTTAAAAGATTCAGGGCTTTCAAAACTTTTGCAAAAAAAGAGCTTGTATCCATCGAAATACAAGATAAGATAGCATTCACTAAATGTGTAGGGTTTCCCGGATGAATCTTTTGCGATCCAAACAAAACATTATTAGAAATAAGCTCTACTTCCCAAACAGAATTAAATGCTTTTTCATAAAGCTGTTTGGAACTTTCTTTCAAGATTTTGATACGTTGTTGCTCTTGCTTTGTTAAATCCCTTTGTTGGATGCCAGCTTTTTCTTCTATGGAACGCAACTCCTCATACCAAACATGGGCTTGATCCTTAGCTTCGAGTATTTGAGAGAAATTAAACTGCATTTCTCCATAAAAATCTATTTCAGGATCATAAAAAATGACAAGAAAATCTCGATATCCAGCCTTTGTTGGATGGCAAAAACGATTCTTTGTATAGACGATTTCATAATACTTAGAAAAGGCAGCCAAGAGAGTATGTAATTGAGAAGGTGTTTGGGCATGGATAGTGCCACGGACTAAATCGCAGAGCTTTTTGAAATCCCCATGGTCTCGATTGACCTTTTCCAAAGTCCGACCAAGCTTTTTGAGAGGG
>JANQJX010000093.1 GCA_028281425.1 Simkania sp. | reverse complement strand
GACTTTGATGAAAATGAGATCCTTTGCCCGCACCTTCCTCATGTTAAAGGAAAATGGATTCAAGGAGTGAATCTTCTATCATATCTCATACGTTATGATGACATAGCCTTTCCAGTTTCAATCGAGACTATGCATAAAGATCTTATTTTCTGCGATATAAAAACAAAGAAAGACATGAGAAAATCATCAGTCCTTTTTCGAAGCTAAATTGAAACATTTTCAAAGCTTTAACGCCTGCAGTCGAGCCTGGCGTCATCAAAAATTCAACTAGAAATTTTTCAAACGTCACAATCATGTGAACCTTACGCTCCAAAAAAATAGCTCTTTTTTGATGCCGTATAACTATGAAACTTTTTGCTTTGAAAAAGCCGGCATGTCACTCATGCCCTTTGCCAGGGCATTCAAAAGGTAACGTCCCTTGTCTTTGGAAACCCTTTCTTTCACACGAGTTCACTCCAAATTTGTGTTGTTTTAGTCTCCCGGATTGCACCCTATTTTTTCCGAAAATTATGGAAAGTGCAAATTCCACTATATTCTTGAAAGCAAAAGGAGATGCAACTTCCTCAAGCCTAAGGAGAAAAGATCTTTTAGACGAGGATTCTCCAGTTCAAGGGGGGCCCTTTTTGATAAGATTAAGTTAAATAAGAAGCAAAGCAAAGACAAAGGCAAAAAGAGAAAATGACTCAACAATTCCAAGCGCTGCCAAACATTTCCCATAAACAGCTGGCTGCTTTGCTGAAGCTAAAATTCCTGTTGCTGCGCACATCCCCTGATAAATCGACGAAAGCATAATAGCAAGACCAATAGAAGATCCAATTCCAATCCCGCTAATCCCAGACAAAGAGCCTGCATCAATCGCATTTTTCATCAGTAGCATCAACACAAAAGCATAGATAGCTTGAGAAGAAGGAAGGGCAGACATTCCAATAAACTTCCCATGGTTTTCATCAACTCGGCTCATCACTCCATGAGACGCCATTCCAGCAATTCCGCAGCCGATCGCACTTCCAATGCACCCCAGCGCTAAGACAAGAGCTGGTCCTATCATATCAAAATTCATCATCATTCTCCTCTAATTTTTAGTAACTTTAAAGGGTGAAACAACCGCCCTCCTCCTGTAAAACAATGGTGGTACCATTCGATAAAATTCAAACGAAGTCCATGGATTGTTCCTCCCATCACGCCAACAACCATATTGATCATATGCCCGATTAAAATAATAAAAAATCCAGCAACAAAACCCACTCTTTCTCCCATTCCATTAAAAGTATAGGCTAAAATCATTCCAGCAAGACCCAAAGCATAAAGACGTAAATAAGACAAAATATCTGCAAAAAGTTCAATAGGCTTGGTGATTTCAATAAATCCTTTAAAGCGATATTGAATAAGAGAAAGCAAGAGCGCAGAAAAAGCCCCAATCCAAAGCAGTTGTAGTCCTATGCCAAAAGCACTCTCCTTACTCATCCCAAAAGCAAAATGAACAAGAGAGGTGGCATTTAAAAGGTTAGGAAAGTAGAGATAGCCTCCAATAATCGCCATAAACCAACCAAAACCGGCATAATGGAAACGTCCATTTTTTAATAGAGAGAGACAAATATGTAAAACACCTATCAAAAGAGCAATTTCCATAAAAATCGAATCCCGAAATTCGTTATAGATCCTATATTCAACCTGACCATTTGGCATGAGTTTTTTCCCTCCCTCAATAAAAGCTTTAGAAGAAGTGACCTCCTTGAGTTTTGGAAAACTTGTGATAAATTCCCTATAGGTTTCATCTTGATTTTTAAGATGATAATCCCCTTTCTTCAGAGCTAAAATATGAATCAATGAAGCCTGGTTGATCGGATTACTAGGCGCAAGTTCGAGACCAAAATAAGATCCAGCTAAAATTCCCCAAACAATGACACTTGCAGAAATCCATGTAAAAAGACGAAGAAACCGCTTGAGACTTGCTTGTGCATAAGAGATCTTTTTCCTTAAAAAAAGCGCAAGTGCTAAAAAAATCAACCCATATCCTGCATCAGAGATGATCATCGCAAAGAAAATTGCAAAACTCCAAAATACCCATGTTGAAGGATCTTTATCCTCTATTGCAGGGGTATCATAAATATGAACAAGATCTTCACCTGCTTTGCCCAAACCTTTGTTTTCCATATATGTAGGAATACGATCCTCTTTTTCAATAGCCACTTCTTCAGTATGAATTGCAAGCCCCTCTAAAAGAGGAAAAAGATTATGTAAACGATTTTTGGGAATCCATCCCTCTATGGAAAAAAGGGCCTCATTCATATGAGAGACAATTTCTTTTTTAGAAGAATCCAGATGGTAGATATTGAGTCCCTTAATAAGATCCTCTTTTAAAAAATCAATATAAGCTCTATTTTCCTTAAACTCTCTTTCACACGATTTTAAAGCCTCTTCGACAACTTTTATCTCTTTTAAAAGCTCAGAAAGAGATTTTTTAAGATGCATTTCAATCATATGAGAATAGCTCTCAACCTTTTGGCTGATACTCATGTAGTAGTCCATATCATACTCGGTACTAAGAAAGATAAGCTCACTTGGAATGACCATTTTTTTGGCTCTCGACTGTTTGACACAAAAAAATTGTATCTTTCGATTTCCTTCTCTCTCGATTTCTCGGATTTCTTTTAGAGAAAAATCTCCAAGAGGAGAGATACGAGCAATTTCTGCCTGAAGAAGGCGTTTTTCTTCTTGCAATTTTTCGTGGCAATTTTCTGCTTCAATGACAAGATGACAAAGCTTATCTGTATTCAAGTCTTTGACATTCTTTTCTTGTCTAACACGGGGTTGTTTATGTAAAATTTTAAGAGCTAAAAGCCGCTTTTGAAGATGAGGAGGAAGGTCTTTTCGTTTCCTTTTTTTAAGGGTTATAAATTCAATAAACCCTTTTTTCTGAGCTCTTTTAAAAAAGAGTTCTAGATCTTCATTCACACCCACAAAGAGATATTTCTTAACAGGAATAATCATCGATTCAATAATCTCACTTAGATTTTAATTTTTTTTTCATGATTTTTTCTTTCGCTACTTTTGCCTGAGATATAGAAGCAAGTTCTTGATCCCCTAAAAACACTTTTATCTTTTTGATATGAGCAAGAGTGCGCGGAATCATGATTTTTTCAAAAAGATTCACTCGAATAGACACTTCACGAAGTTCTTTTTCAAGCACCCTTTTTTTCTCTTTAACGACATGAATTTTTTGTTTAGCCGTCACAAGAGAGCGAAGTAAAAGCATCGCATGGTCAATCCAAAAGGGGGTATCAAAAAAAAAATAATTGAGATCTTCAAAAATGACATCTTCAAAAAAAGGAATTTCAGCACCCGCAATATTCTCATACCTTTTCTTAACCTCAGATACTTTTGTTCCTTCAAAAAGAAGATAAGCATTGGCATCTGTTAAAAGTTTCTGAAACGTCTCGTTTTCTTTTTTTTCTTTTTGATAGTTTTTTTTTAGATTCTCTAACTCATAGTCTGCTTGATTCACTTCAAGCTGGAGCATTGCTTTTTTAAGCTGCAATGTTGGAAGATATTTTTGCAATTGACCAAGCCTTTCTTGTTGTGAACGGAGCTCATTCTTTGTCAATTTAATCTGAGACATTAAAAATGTCCTTTGTGGTTTAAGTTGGCCAATATTTGTTTACCAAATCTTGCTTAATCCCTATTTCATGCGGCTGAAAACAGCGTGCAAGTGTTTTCCAACCCAAATCAAGAGCTTCCACAAGGGGAATATTTACTTCAAGATTCATCATACGCTCTTCAAAGAGACGAGAAAAATTGAGAAGTTTCGCATCCCACTGAGAAAGACGAAACCCCATACTCTCTCTTTCTTTCGCCTTTTTTGATTCAGCATAAAGGCGGATTTGAGCATTGGCAACATCTCCATGATCCTCTCTTGTGATTTTGCCAATCACTTGCTGCTTTAAACGAGATAAAGAGCCAAAAGGATCAATCCTTCCATCATGGAGATAAAACTGACCTTCTGTAATATAACCTGTATTATCAGGGATAGGATGGGTGACATCTCCACCAGGCATCGTGGTCACTGAAATGATTGTAATCGAACCACCTCCATCAATATCAACTGCCTTTTCATAGCGCGAAGCCAAATCGGAATATAAAGAACCAGGATACCCCCTATTTGAAGGAATTTGATCCATTGTAATCATAATTTCTTTGATAGAGTCGGCAAAAGCAGTCATATCTGTTAGTAGCACAAGAACATCTTTATTTTGAGTTGCAAATTTCTCAGCACAGGCAAGAGCCATATCAGGAACAAGAAGACACTCAACTGCTGGATCAGTTGCTTTATGAACAAACATCACACTCTTTTCCATAGAGCCTGATTTCTCAGCATTGTCAATAAAGGCTTGGTAATCGTCATAGCGTAGCCCCATTCCCCCAATGATTACAATATCTGCATCTGTTTGATTGGCAATCCGCATTAAAAGCGCATTATAAGGCTCGCCTGCAACTGAAAAGATTGGAATTTTTTGTGATTTCACTAAGCAATTAAAAACATCAATCATCGGGATATTGGTATGAACCATTTGGTGAGGAATAATTCTTTTAACCGGATTAAAAGAAGGTTGCCCAATACCGATCTTCTCTCCTAAAACTTCTGGGCCATCATCGATAGGACTTCCACTCCCACTAAGACGCCTTCCAAGTAAAGATTCTCCACATGTCGCTTCAATTCGTGTCGTAAGAAAACTGACTCGATCTCCCGTTGAGACTCCACGGGGAGCTTCAAAAGCTTGAAGAATCACTTTTTCTCCGTCAATACTTAAAACAGAAGCAAAAATGGTTCGGCCGTTTGCACAATGTACGTTTGCCAAAGCTCCAAGCTTAATTTTCTTCGCTTCAACACTGATTAAATTTCCCCGAATATCGACGATCCGGTCATACACTTTTTTCATATCACTCCCCATCAAATGGCGTTTTCTATTCTCGATCCTATCAAACTATAAATTTTTTGATATCCTTCTGATTCAAAAGGTAAAAAGTTCATATTCTTAATTTCATTTTGCAAATTCAAAAAATAGTTGCGTGCTTCGTCAGCCACTTGAAAAGAAAAAGAGGTGTTAAATATTTTTTGGATCATATTAAAAAGGATAATTTGTCTATCAATTGAACAGTAAGCATCTTCTTTATCAAATGCATTTTGCTGCAAATAACAGAATTCATACAGTTCACTTTTGAGGTAGATGATAAGATCTTCAATTGTGATACCCTCTTCCCCAACAACTTCCATCCGTTTTCCTATTTCATCCCCCTGCTTTAAAATTTTTGTAGCCAGTCTATTTTTTTTTGCCCAATCTTCTACCTTTCCCTCTAAATCAACACTTACGGCATCGATATATTTAGACCAAGAAATCAAAGGATCAATTGCCGGATAACGTCTAGCATCAGAACGTTGACGCGAGAGTCCCAAAAATGCCCCAACAGATGCAAGAGTCGCTTGAGTCACGGGTTCTTCAAAATTTCCACCTGCTGGAGAGATTGTTCCTGCAATCGTCACCGACCCCTTACTTCCATCTTTCATTAAAATGACACCAGAGCGTTCATAAAAACTGGAAATGCGTGAAGCTAGATAAGCAGGGAAAGCCTCTTCCCCTGGAATTTCTTCTAAACGTCCAGAGATTTCCCTCATGGCTTGAGCCCAACGCGATGTGGAATCAGCAAGAAGAAGAACATCAAGACCCATTTGCCTATAGTACTCAGCAATGGTCACCCCCATATAGACAGAGGCTTCTCTAGCAGCAACAGGCATCGAAGAGGTATTACAAATCATCACTGTACGACTCATGAGAGATTCATTGGTATGTGGATCGATGAGATGGGGAAACGTTTTTAAAACCTCTACCACCTCACCTGCTCTTTCCCCACATGCAGTCATTACAACAAGATCCACAGAAGAATATTTGGAAAGATGGTGTTGTAGGACTGTTTTTCCCGCACCAAAAGGTCCAGGTGTACAAAATGTTCCTCCTTTTAAGACAGGAAATTGAGTGTCAACAATCCGACATCCCGTATCCATCATTTTTGTCGCTTTGACTTTTTTTCCAATCATTAAAGGCGTTTTCACAGGCCATTTTTGAATCATTGTGATCGCATGTTCTTTCCCTTTTTCATCTCTAACTTTAGCAACAACTGTGTCAACTGTCAAAGAGCTCGGTTTGATGATCCAAGTCACTTTATATTTCCCTCGCATTCCAAAAGGAAGCATAATTTTATGATGAAAATGTCCTTCAAGAGTGGTTCCAATGGTATCCCCTCTTATAAGTTCATCTCCAACTTTCGCTAAGGGATGGTAATCCCAATGTTTCGTACGATCGATTGCAGGGATATAGATCCCCCTTTGTAAAAAAAAACCTGAAGCATCAGCAACCCTCTCAAGAGGATTTTGAAGACCATCAAAAACACAATTGATCAATCCCGGACCAAGCTCAGCTTCAAGAAGGTGTTTGGTAAAATGAATGGGAGTTCCCAATTCCACTCCATGAATATCCTCAAACACTTGAAGCTTGGCAGTATCTCCTGAAATTTCAATCACCTCCGCTTTGATTGAGGCTCCCTCCACTTGAAGCATCCCCATTTCCCCAAGCTTTAAATGACCCCTAAATCGGACATGGACAAGGTTTCCAAAGGCTTTGATCACTTCTCCACAACTTAACTCTTCATGTTCTTTATCCATTTATCTATCCTACTTAATCTTTGACAATTTCATTTAGCCGCTCATGTCCCTTTTTGTCACTAAGCAAATTCCAATCTTGAATGAGCATAAACTGCAACAAATAACCCAAAGCATAATCAAGAGAAAAAGGACGATCTTGAATTTTCTCTTGCAGGTAATTGAACCGATATTTCATCAAGAGTTCATATTGGTCTAAAGGGTTTTTTTTGACTTGTTTAAGCTGCTGATCTAATTCTTGATATTCTAAAGGAAACTCAAAATGAGCACTTTCTTTTTGAGCAATGAGATACGCCACAAGTGGGTCACAAAAATCCTCAAATTGAAGCTGTTTTGTAATATCTTGTTTAAGCTGTTTAGAGCGAACCCCAACCATAAGAAGGCGATAGATCCTCTCAAAGTTAAAATAATCATGTAAAAAGCCTTTTTCTTTTTCTTCCATCTCTTTAAAAAAAAGAACATAAACTTTTGAAAAAAAAGCAATTTGATCGCTTGTATTCTCATAACTTTCTAAAAACTCAAAAAAATAGTCGGGCAAAGCCATTTCTGTTACAAGTGCTTCATTGAGCTCTTTCTCATTTAAATTTCCTCGAGGATCAAGCGTTTCTTTTCTAAGAAGCTTTTCGACATTTTTCAAATCAATAAACGCTTGAATTTTTTTTACCTGAAGAAAATCTTTCTTACTCAAATTATCCTTAAATAACGTCAGAAGCTCTTCAAACCCATAGTCAAGGTCAATATCAAGCCGAAGAGGTGGCAAAAGACTTCCTAAAAAAAAATACATGTTTATTTCCCAAAAAAAACCGCACGAAATTCATCTCGTACAAATTCCACAACAAGTGCTTTTAAAGCATTTTCACTCATATCAAGCGTCATATTTTGATCCACAATCCTTACCTGAGCTCCCCCGTCAAAATCTCCAATTTGAATCGGATTTTTTCCAAGCCGATCTGCAATTCCCTTGATAAGCTCTTCACAGATCTTTTTTACCGAAACAGACCGAGGAATTAGGGCTTCGAGATTGACCTCTATCCCTTCTTTTTCAATTCCTCGCACAATTGCCGAAATTAAACTTGCAATCACCTGAGGATCTTGAAGTTGATTTTTGATCCAAGTTGCAACTTGAGGATGAAAGAGTTTTTCCTCAATGTCCTGTTTTAAAGAAGAAAGGCTTTTTTTGCAGGCTAAGTTCATCGATGCTCGAAAGACATTACGTTCTTCATCAATTTTCTTTTTCGATTCAGCTTCAATCCTTTTAGCTTCTCTTTTTGCCTCTTCAACAATTTTATGCCCTTCTTCACGGGCCTTATGAATGATAGCATCTGCTTCTTTTTTGGCAGGATCTAAAGTTTCTCGTTTTAAAACATCGCAAATTTTTTTAACTTTATCTTTTCCTGTATCCATTGCCTTCATGTCAACCAAAACCTTAAGTATTTTAATAACCTCTTTAATCATCATAGAGGAAAAATAGATAAAATTCAAGAGTAACCTCTCTATTAGACAGGGCAAAGTTGATGTTTCTATCTAATCTATATTTCGCATAGCTACTCTTTCGAAAAAAACGCAGGCTGTTTTTCAATCTTCCTAAACAGGATGCCACCTTTAAATTGTGTTAGCTCACCAATGATATTACCGGCAATTTAATAGACCAAGCTTTGGCATGGATAAAATATCATCTTTTTTAAATTATCGCGCTAGAAACTTGAAGCCATCTATTTCATGTAGATGATAAATGAAAAAATAGGTGACAATCCGGGATAATGCTTTAAAATAAGTAGTTATAAAGGTTATGATGCTTCGGCAATTCACTTAAGAAAAGCCTCTTATGCAAATATTTCAAAAATCAAATGGGTCTTAGCTTACAAAAAAACAAGGAATTAAGTTCGACAACTGTCAAAATCCAAGATTAAATAAACCCTTAAACCAGAAGGTTGAATTATGAATCATGTCATGAGTTTATTAAGTTCTATTTCACTAAAACTAGGTACTTATATCAATCACAAGGCTGCTTTTGGTTCGGAAAGAAAACGAGCTCACTGAAAACAACCTCATTTTATTTCAATGGCTTGTCAAAATTGCAAAAGAAGTCATCTATGTGATTGATATGATTTACATCACCTACCATAGAGCTTGCCTTGAACAGCCTAAAGGTGTGATCTGTTGGGCATATGAATATGCCCCATCGATAGAATTTTTAGAAAAAGTAAGAGAATCATATCTAAAAAGCCTTAAACATTTCTTCCAGGAATTCTTACCCTATAAATTAGAACGAGATATTTACAAACACACTTCATTTATGAAAAAAAATAAAACATTAGCTAATTTAATACATACCAAGCTGTTGCCACTGGTTCAATAGATTTTCAACCTCAATTGAATTTTATTGAATTGAGGTTTGGACATTTCTTTGCTCTCTGGAAAAAGAGATGAACGATTGTTTTTTTGAAATGCCAATAAATTTCTGAAGGGGTCAGTTTGTAACCTTAATCCCCAAGAATTTATTGGATCTCCCATTGAAATAGAACATGGGCCTGTTGCAAACCGAGTGATTTTTTAAAGAGAAACTGTTCAAGTGGTTTTTTTTGATAAAAGGAGACCCGGAAGATGTGAGCAAGTTGAAATGATCAGTTTAGAAGATCTAGTTCCTCAAACTCATGACGACCGCCGTTTTGTTGCGATCTGGTCGTTTAAGTTTGTAGAAAAACAGCTCAAAAAAATTGAAACAAATCCCCCTCAATATAAGGATATGACCTTCTTCGCTTATTTAGTGGGTGTTTCAGAGGGAACACACAAAATACAGGTTAGAAAAAAAAGTCATTTCAATCAGCTCAAATGAGTGATGCAAAAGGCCCACAAATAAAATGATCATAAATTAGCCTCTTTATCTTTAAAAAACTTTACCAGAAAACCTTTCTTGGGGCAGTATAATGAATTGTTTAACATTAATTCACAGGGAAATGAATGAAAAAGCCCTTTTCTTTCCTTCTCATTCTCGTTTTTGCATTAACACTTAAGAGCTTTCCTCTTGTAGCATCAAATCAAGCTCTCTCTGAATCTGACTACTGTGCTAATGCCCCTTACGACGAAAATACCTCAGATGGATGTGGAGCCTATGAAGCAGCTAAATCAACAATCAACATGTCCATGCTAGGTTGGGGACTTGGCCTTGCCATTGCGATTGCGATTATAGCTGGAGTGATTCATCAAAGCGCAGCAGCACACTCATCCTCTTCTAATTCTTCTAATTCCAATAGTTCTTAAAATGGCTAAAAAAAGAGAAAAAATCATTCTTTTAAGCCTACTATTTGTTTTTTCTTTCATTAACCTGGAAAGCTATGAGTCCTCGCCTTTTGCTTTTTTCACCCCTCCCCCCAATTGGCTGATTGTAAACTCTGAAAAACAAAGCCCTGGAATTAAGATTGGTTTTATTGCCTCAAAACGAAA